>NZ_MECT01000165.1:0-3975 GCF_001722145.1 Shigella sp. FC1544 | reverse complement strand
TTGTTCCATGTGAGCGCGACACGGTCCTCACAGCTCTCAGTGGCATCAGCAGCAACAGCGAAAGACTGCTGTCGAAGCTCCGCAGAGGCACTGAGTTTTTCCAGCCATGCAGCGACCTGTTCACGGAATCCGGAGGTATTGCGTGCAGAGACGGTATCGGAAAGGCGGTCAAGGAACGCGGAGAATGCCCGGGAATTCTCCTCGGTGGAAAAAGAAGTCCATTGTGTAGAAACCTCCCGACGATCTGCTTCAGGAAACCAGGCTGCCACAGTTTCGGGAAGAGGGGGGATCTGAAAGTTCTGCCCCCCTTCAGTGATGACTCTGATATGGCGCGAATGTAAATTTTGCGGCAACATCTGGCGTAAAAACAGTCTGTTTTGGTCTGACAGGGAAATACGAAACTGAGGCCCGTTAAAATTTGGAACCGAAGTTTGCTGTATTAAGAATAGCAGAGTTTGATCTGATAAGGGGTTATTTGCAATCTCAATAGTTATATGAGGATCTAAACGAAAAAGATTTGTCGGGATTGTAGTTATTTGGTTGTTTTCAAAATAAAAAAATCTTCTCATGATAATATTTTCTTGGATGTTTGGTAAGTTGCTTAATCTATTGCTATATGCAAAAAGAAGTTGCAGTCTCCTAGGTAAAGGGGGCAGTTCAGTAAGATGGTTGTGCGCAACCTTAAGTATCTTAAGATTAGAAGGCAGAGATGGAAGAGTTTGCAGTTCGTTGTTCCTAACCTCAAGTTTTTTTAAATTCAAGGGTAATGAAGGCAGTGTGGATAACCTATTATACTCTGCGCTTAGTGATTTGATGGTGTCTGGTAATAACGGCAGATTCTCTAATTGATTTTCGGACACATCCAAAGTTATTAGATAATGTGGTAATGCAGATATATGTGTTAAGAAATTATCTCTTGCAATAAGTTCTTTAATATTTTCAGGTAAATCAGTAAGGATGGTTAATTTATTACAGCTCACATCAAGCTTTTTAATGCAAGCAGGGAGTACAGGTAACGAGGAAAGCGCCAAGGCTCGCAGGTCCAGTTTATGCCCCTTAGAGGTAAGACATGCACGAAGTCTTCTTACCGCCTCAGTACGCTGTTCTTCCGGTAACCCCTGTTTCTCCCAATCATCCCATTCGGACAAATAATGGTTGGGGGATGTAATTGTGCTGATATGTGGAAATAAACAGGATGAAATATTTCTGAGCATATTAATTTCTCGCATATGGATATGGAATTAGATTGTGAATAAATTGTATTTAATGTATCTCTCCTAATGAGGAGGGTGTTTCAGAATATTCGCCATAAGGGAATGAGTGTTATATCATGCTTTCTATCCTGGTAAGTATATTTGCTTTTTTTGTATATTTGGTTCATCTTTTTTTGATGTTTTACATATTCACAATGCAGAGGATTTATACCAGAAGACATTAGTCTTGAGTAAGATACTACAACATCTCCAACTATTTTAGCCAGCCTGACTACTTGACTTGGTAATATTTGTTGCTAATAATCATGTATAAAATAAGCTTATATACATAGTAACTTCAGCAAAGGATTTAGTAATGATCCAAATCATATATCAATGTACTGTTTTTTTCTTTAAAAAAACAGTACATTCTATTTTATAATGACTGTGTATTCCCATGGAAGGAGATCACCCAATTCTCCCCCCCGACTTTTGACGCAGTGTCTTGTTAACAGGGGGATTTACCATGCTTATTGGCTATGTACGCGTATCAACAAATGACCAGAACACCGATCTACGACGTAATGCGTTGAACTGTGCAGGATATGAGCTGATTGTTGAGCGAATGGGAGCTTGATTGGAAGTTGTTAGGGTATGGTGTTTACGGTCGTTGATATGGCGAACAAACGCGGGGAGCGTCACGCTCCCTAAATGGTCGCGAAAATATCTGTGGCATTGTCAAATTTGTGACGGTGATTAATATTTTAATGATATGCCATTCGAAATGGTGTGCTAACGTATTGATTTAATTGTGACGCGATGTTGTATTTTATCGCGTTTTGTTGTCTGTTTTTCATTCGCTTGATGTTGCTATTTACATGAAAAATAAAGAATTTATTGTTTTTGAGGTGTGTTTATGAAGCAAACAGTTTATATCGCCAGCCCTGAGAGCCAGCAAATTCACGTCTGGAACCTGAATCATGAAGGCGCACTGACGCTGACACAGGTTGTCGATGTGCCGGGGCAGGTGCAGCCGATGGTGGTCAGCCCGGACAAACGTTATCTCTATGTTGGTGTTCGCCCTGAGTTTCGCGTCCTGGCGTATCGTATTGCCCCGGACGATGGCGCACTGACCTTTGCCGCAGAGTCTGCGCTGCCGGGTAGTCCGACGCATATTTCCACCGATCACCAGGGGCAGTTTGTCTTTGTAGGTTCTTACAATGCGGGTAACGTGAGCGTAACGCGTCTGGAAGATGGCCTGCCAGTGGGCGTCGTCGATGTGGTCGAGGGGCTGGACGGTTGCCATTCCGCCAATATCTCACCGGACAACCGTACGCTGTGGGTTCCGGCATTAAAGCAGGATCGCATTTGCCTGTTTACGGTCAGCGATGATGGTCATCTGGTGGCGCAGGACCCTGCGGAAGTGACTACCATTGAAGGGGCCGGCCGCGTCATATGGTATTCCATCCAAACGAACAATATGCGTATTGCGTCAATGAGTTAAACAGCTCAGTGGATGTCTGGGAACTGAAAGATCCGCACGGTAATATCGAATGTGTCCAGACGCTGGATATGATGCCGGAAAACTTCTCCGACACCCGTTGGGCGGCTGATATTCATATCACCCCGGATGGTCGCCATTTATACGCCTGCGACCGTACCGCCAGCCTGATTACCGTTTTCAGCGTTTCGGAAGATGGCAGCGTGTTGAGTAAAGAAGGCTTCCAGCCAACGGAAACCCAGCCGCGCGGCTTCAATGTTGATCACAGCGGCAAGTATCTGATTGCCGCCGGGCAAAAATCTCACCTCATCTCGGTATACGAAATTGTTGGCGAGCAGGGACTACTGCATGAAAAAGGCCGTTATGCGGTCGGGCAGGGACCAATGTGGGTGGTGGTTAACGCACACTAACCGCTGATTTAACCGGCGCAGTCTCTCCTTCGCCGGTGTATTAACCTATCTCCTGTAACGCATGTCTCTGGCGTTCGACGATATTGGTCCACAAATTGTCTTTATCGTCAGTCCACAAATTAATCAGCAAGGCAAAAAAGCGTTCAGCTGCCGGAGAAAGCACGGCATCTTTGCGGCGAATAATCCCCAATGTCCGACGTATAACGGGTTCCACCAGTGGGATACCAATAATCGAAGAATAGGGCGCATGGGGCATTGCCAGACCAGGAAGCGCCGAAATCCCCAGTCCTGCCTCCACTAGTCCTAATGACGTCGAAAGATGATGCACTTCGTAAAACCAGTCCAGCTTCCAGGGCTTGTCGGCCAGCTGTTGTTCTATCAACAGTCGGTTGCCGCTGGAGGAGCGTACGCCAATCATTTTGCAACCCACTAACTCCTGCCATTCTACAAGCTGCTTTTTGGCCAATGGATGGTCACGCCGACAGGCCAGCACGAACGGCTCGTTGACCAGTGGGGTAAAATCAATGGATGAATTTGTGACGTTGTTCATGTTTATGCCAAAGTCTGATTCGTTACACAGCACCGATTCCATGCAATTATTCGTGCCTTGTTCCAGAATCCGCACTTTAATATTGGGATACAGCTCATTAAATTTACCGATTGCCAGCGGTAAAAAATAAAATACTGCGGTCGGGGTGATGCTGCCAACTTACTGATTTAGTGTATGATGGTGTTTTTGAGGTGCTCCAGTGGCTTCTGTTTCTATCAGCTGTCCCTCCTGTTCAGCTACTGACGGGGTGGTGCGTAACGGCAAAAGCACTGCCGGACATCAGCGCTATCTCTGCTCTCACTGCCGTAAAACATGGCAACT
>NZ_MECT01000164.1:0-4028 GCF_001722145.1 Shigella sp. FC1544 | reverse complement strand
GCGGACCTGACGTATGTTGCCACACAGGAGGGATGGTTGTACCTCGCTGGCATCAAAGATGTTTATACGTGCGAAATTGTCGGCTACGCCATGGGAGAGCGCATGACAAAAGAGCTGACAGGTAAAGCCCTGTTTATGGCGCTCAGGAGCCAGCGCCCACCTGCCGGGCTAATCCACCACTCTGATCGAGGTTCACAGTACTGCGCATACGATTACCGGGTCATACAGGAGCAGTCTGGTCTGAAAACATCAATGTCGCGTAAAGGTCACTGTTACGACAACGCTCCGATGGAAAGCTTCTGGGGAACGCTGAAAAATGAGAGCCTGAGCCACTATCGTTTTAATAACCGGGATGAAGCCATCTCAGTAATACGGGAATACATTGAGATTTTCTACAATCGTCAGCGTCGTCACTCTCGTCTGGGGAATATCTCCCCGGCAGCCTTCAGGGAAAAGTATCATCAGATGGCTGCTTAAAAAAAGAACAAATGGTAGTGTCCGCTATTGCCAGTACACCTCAGATTTTCTCTGCGGCCCTTTTATCAATCTGCCTGCGCCAGAAATCGCGCACTGCCCTGTACCCACCCGAAAGAAGATACAGCACACAGACCGCCGTACAGAAGTACAGCATCACCTGATGAATAAATGTCATAGTTTCTTACCGTTATGGTTGACAATGAGAACTGTTTTCATTTAAAAAACCGATATACGAAAGCATCTTTTCTTTACATTCTCCATTGGGATTACCTCCGCCAGCTTCCGTTCCTGCCGCTGGCGGCTTTTTTTATCATGCCGCGGCATCCGCGTTGTTCACTTCCACCTTCACACTGTCAATCAGCAGCGTATATGTCGCCGCCTTTGATATGCCTGTCAGTTGCAGTTTGTCCGCCGCCCCTGATGCCGGAGATTTCACCAGTGTGAACGGCGTCCCCCGTTTCTCATCCAGTACCGGCGTCACCTGAATGCTGTTGTTTCCGGCAAACTCAAAAGCCAGTGTGTGCCATCCGTTATCAAAGACCCCGAACGTATCCAGCTTCGCATTCGGCTTCTTGTGGTACATCGCGTTCAGGTTCGTCGCATCCGTCTGCAGGAAGAAGGACATCAGCATGTCGTTGCCTTCCTCTGCCAGCGTCACTCCCTCCGGCAGGGACGACAACTGCCAGTAAATGCCCAGGGCAAACCGATTCGGCATCAGTGAACCCGGCAACTTAAACCGTACGCTCACACGTCCCCCCTTCTTCAGTAACTCCACTCCCTGTCCGGCTGCATCATGCTCCAGAAACCAGATGTGGTTTTCCGGTTTATTCAGTTGCAGGGCCTTACCTCCCGTAGCCCCCGCATCACTGACCACCGCTTCAGCAATGTTTTTATTAACATTGTCTCCGCTCGCCGGTTTGTGATAATAGCGCCAGCCCTGTGATGCCAGGTCTTCGCCGGACGCCAGCAGACTCATCAGGGTTCGGTTACTGACCGGGGCTTCCGGCTCTCTCTCCGTACCTTCACCGGAAGGTCCGGTGGGCTTCACCGTATCAGGCTGTTTTCCGGTAATGAATTCAGCGGTTCTCCCGGCATGCACAAGAATCGCCGTTGCCAGACGGTCGGAAATAATCCCACGACGTGCCCATGATCCAAAATGCGTTTTACGGTCGGCCGTCGTCCAGGTTTTGGCGTCCGTTCGACCACCGGCTCCGTAATACCCAATATCCGCAACATCCGGATCTTCTGACGGCTCGTTGGTACCCACATTTCGCCCGTTTTCATCCGTCATAAACGGCACAAAGAAGATTTTTTTTGCGGATTTCGTCTTGTATGCACCATACACCGCATCGTATTGCGAAGAATAAGTCTGCTTCCAGTAGTAGGTCGTGTCGCCACAAATCCAGGGAACCGATGACGGAGAGCCCCCGAGACACTGACCTCCGAATTCCGACAGGTCAGAACGATATTTTTCCACCATGGAATCAAACAGCCCCGGCTGAGTGGCGTATGCACCCTGTTTCAAATCAAACTCGCCCTGCATCCAGACCACTGCAAGCAGAATATTTTTAGGGTTAGCCTTCAGTGCGGCCTGAGTACGGGTAAGCAGGTCCTTGTACAGTGGCTTATCTACACCCCAGCGTGCCGAGGTCTCGCTTGCGCCGGTGGATTCGCTGAAGGTACCTTCATCGCCCGCCAAAAATGCAGAACCACCACGGCAGCACGGAACCAGAAGAATACCGGCATTCGCCGGAATAAACGGCAACAATTTCTTCGCGATATGTAATCCCTGCCCCACGCATCCATACTGAGCTGCGCTGGCTTTCGGGTGTGAAAACTTACTCAAATCCTGAACATCATGCAGGCAGTGGTCCGCAGGAATAATGTCATTGTAGTTACAGGACGCACCACCCGGCGTGACAGTGCTGCGACGCGCCAGCTGTTTAATACGCGGGTCCGGACGGTCATATGTCTCCGGCAGCGGAAGCCCTTCACCGTAAGCCATGGCATTGGACTGCCCGGCCAGGGCAACAACAAATTAATACTCCGGGTTGCTGGTGGTGCTGATAACTGCGCCTTCTCCATCCGACGGCTTCACCACCACAGGTGTGGTGACATCACCTTCCGCCGCAATGGCCTGCATCAGGGTATAAGGCGTGATGGCCACCGGACTGCCAAATGGCTGCCACCCCTCCTTCAGTTTTTGTGTCAGTCGCTCCGCAAGGTCTGACGGCGACGCCGCCCTGACCACGTCATAGTGTTTAAATGCCATAAATCCTCCCGGCCTGGATAATATTGTGAGTAAAATGAGGAGCGGGCTGAAGTCCGGAAGTTACAGGACAATGGCAGAAGATAGACAACAGCCCGCAATATGAAAAAGGCCGCGCTATTGCGCAGAGTGATTACTGTCGGATATTATTCACCAGCTGAAATATTACTTCACGTTTTGTTGTTTATTCCTTGCCGCCCGCGTCTCCCAGCGCGGGCTTTTTTTGTCCATAAGAAAGCCCCTCCGGAGAGGGGCTGGAGAGTGGCGCTATGTGCCATTGCATGGTGCCGGGTGCCTCCCGGTGAGTTCAGTATCAGCACCTGAACCCGCACAGAAAGGATAAGGGTCGGTGACAAAACACCAGTTGCTGATTGCCCCTCCGCACAGGGGGATTCACCATGCCAGTTTCTTTTAACAAACTCCCCGCAAACCAGACAACAGTCAACCGCCTGAATTGTGAGACATTTAAAAAAAGCCCGCAAAAGCGAGCCAGGGAAAATAAGTGTGGCGCGTTCTACTGTATTCGAACCAGTGACCGATTGCTTAGAAGGCAATTGCTCTGTCCGGCTGAGCTAACAACGCAGGATACAGATAATGAACCGCCTTCGGGGACCCGAACTCCGCGCAACCAGCTTCGAAGGCTGGCGCTCTTTCCTGATGAGCTAATGGCGGTATGTGATGGTGGCCCTTGCTGGATTTGAACCAGCGACCTGGCGATTATGAGTCGCTCGCTCTCACCACTGAGCTAAAGGGCCGGGAGCAGAATAATAATGGTGCGTAATTAATTCTGCAATCTCATCCGTTTCAAACGATTAAATCCTGAACTTCCCTGACTGTCTGCTCAAAACGTCCGGTCTCCAGTTCAACGCCAATCGCACGACGCCCGAGCGCCAGTGCCGCTTTTACCGTTGAACCTGAGCCCATAAAAAAATCTGCAACCTGGTCTCCCGGACGACTGCTCGCGTTGATTATCTGCTGCAACATTTCTGCCGTTTTTTCGCACGGATGTTTCCCTGGATAGTACTGCACCGGTTTATACGTCCACACATCGGTGTACGGCACCTGCACCGTCACACCGAAATACCTCCGCAAATTTTTATATTCACTCTGCAGCTCCACATACTGCCGGCTCAGCTCACTGTATGTGCTGACCAGTTGGTAATGGGACTTTTCCAGTTCTCCCCGCTGATGTTTCTCTTCTGCCACCCGGGCAAACAGCGACTGTAATTTCAGATAATCGCTTTCGTTCGGTAGCTGCCACTGACTGGCACTGAACCAGTGC
>NZ_MECT01000163.1:0-4033 GCF_001722145.1 Shigella sp. FC1544 | reverse complement strand
TTGTCGAAAAAGCCAGCAAGCTGAAAGACAGGTATTCACCGCCACCAGCGCGTTTACTGTACTGACGCGATTTCAGTCATAAAAAACCCGCCAGGCGGCGGGGTGTAAAAAATCTTCTAACGTCAGGCATAAAACGCCCATCGTTAGAGCAAATTTACCACAGATTCGGGAAAAATCAACAACACTATCGCGTTACCCTCTTTAACTGCCGCTCCGCCCATGCCTCTTCAATGTCAAACCGAACCACCAACGTATCGTAAAAGCGTTTCACTGATTTTTTCCACGTATCAAGCGTGATAGCACTCGTCACTTTGCATATGGCATTAAATGCCTCCGTTGATGGTAGTCTTTCACAGCCACGACCACCACAACGCTGGCAGTCTCTGATAACAGGCATACCACGTTTTACCGACTCTTCACGATGAATGGCGACACCACGCCCACGGCAATCCTTACAGGCGGTGGAAACCTCACCCTTTCCGCCACACTCCGGACAGGCAACTTTTACCACCTCCCTGACTTTTTTCCATTCTTCCCAGTAAGACGGATACACACCTTTCGTACACTTTGCCCATACCGGCGGCTTACCATCCGGATACTGGACCTTGTTTGTAAAAACTACGCTTTCAATAAATTTTTCCCCATAGCAACAAGGGCACTGCTTTTTACTCGCTGCGCTGCGGGCATAATCCTCAAAAGCGTACGAAGCCATAATGCGCATCACTACCGGTTTTATTTCTGCCGGAAGTTTTCTCAACGCCGCCACACGATCGCACCGACTGAGTGCATAATCTGCCAGTAATTCTGTTGCCCGCGCCCTGTCATTCATACTGATGCCCATTTTCCCCAGGAACGCAGAAAACCCCATCTCAGCCCGATTCTGTGTCATGCCCTGCGCGGCCATCACATCAGTGATACTCAGCGCATCTTTTGACGTTGAGGCCGATACATCGGTCAGGCCAGGGGATTTTGGGGAGTAGTATTTCGGTAAATCTTCCAGTTTCATTTTTTGACCTGCTCTTCATGCATTATGGGGTAAATCTTCACCCCCATACGTCCACCAGATACTGGCTGACCACGAACGATATTGATTTCATCAAACTGCTCATCGTCCATTAACACTCCCGCATGCGTCAGCGCATCCAGCGGTGCTTTCAGGATATTGTCCAGGTCGCGACGACGCTTATCCGGTGGCTCTGCAATCACCTTTATCGCCAGCCTTCCGGACAGGATTAATTTCAGCCGCTGCTGGCGAACAATAAGCGCCACAGCCCGGCGATAACGCTTTCCCTCCTCCGAGATAAAATATGTGCTGCCACGGCGTCGCCAGTAAGTGTTCACCGTCGGCGGGTAAGGTAAAACCAAATCTATGAGCATCAGTCACCTCTTTTACCCAAGCACGCCAGTTGCAAAGGCGTGATCAAGAAAACGAAAAATTAAATCAACCTGAGAACCATGCTTTTCTTCGAACGCCAGAGGATCCGCATGAAGCTCGTTGTGATGCTCCCGACACAGCGGTAGCGTGAAAATATCGTGAGATTTTGTCCCCATTCCGCCCTGACCATGACCAATCAGGTGATGGGGATCGTCGGCTGGCTTACCACAACACGCACACGGCTGTGTCTTCACCCAGCGTGTGTATTTCTCGTTAACCCAGCGGCGACGTTTAGGTCGTTTCATGAAAGATTCCGGAGACTCAGGATCAACGGCAATGCTGACCACCGTCTCTTCCTGTGGCGGGTTTTGCTGGTGGGCGTGAGGCAGCGGCGCAAGATTTTTTGTGCGCTGCTTCAGTATGCTGGTGGCGGTCTGCTCTCCCGGTACGATGTCGCTTTCACGGTACATTGAGCGGATTTTTTCCGCACGCAACCCCAGCGAACGACGTAATACCGCTTCCGGTAGCGCGTCCGCCACCTGATTGCGGACCGCCCACCAGGATAATTCAGCCAGCGATAATTCCCGTTCCTGCGAGCCATTCATTGCATGGCGTATGACGTCAATCATCCATGCAGACAGGTTTTGGTGAGCAAGTTGCCCGAGTGATTCGGAGGTCTGGTCGCGCAGCTGGTTGTCGCAGTGCCAGCACAACACCATTGCGCTGGTACCATAACGGTGAATGACGGTTTCACTGTGGTGATAATCGCCGTGTGGCCACTGGCAGGATTTAACATGGCGCAGTAACCAGTCAGACAATGCGCCAGCGCCACCAGCAGCACGAATCACTCGTTCGTCGCTGAAAAATGGCAGTAATGATTTATCCTCCGCCAGCGGCTGGCGAACGGCAGGAACGACCCCGGACGGCAGATTACGCATGCTTTTCGGTTCCGGCTCCACCAGTACCCGGGTATTGTGGAATACCGGCATGGATTCACGGCCCGGCTTAACGATCACCAGCCCGAGTTCCGGTACCAGAACAGGTCGAAGTAATACCCGCACGTTATCTCCAGATGCGTTGCTGGTATGTGCGGGACAGACGCGGTGGGCGTTCGGAGTAAGGAAGCCTGACGGAGATTATCCAGTGACGGTAGTCGAGGCTAAGGGCTTTTTTAACCTCGCATCCGCGCCTGCGGTAACACTGAATGAGCCATTCGGCCTGTTCTTCAGTGCATGGGGGATGCTGGTACCAGTCTGACTTAAATGCGTGAGAATACCGCTCGTGCGTGTGGGCAAGAACGGTCGAATTATCATGTTTGTAATATTTTGCGTTGCGTGCCATCGGTTTTCTCCGGTGGCACGGTGTTACTCAGCGGGAGTTCAGCCCCGCGCAAGATTGTAGATGAGTTTATTCTTCTGAAAAAGCAGAAAAGCCAGCTTTTATTCCGATCTCTTTCAATACCTGTAATGAAGTGACAAACTCACCGTCGCGCAAGATAAATCCGTCCGTCACTCGGGCATCCACAAAATTAATTAACGCAGCCCCATTTTTTTGCAAACACACAATGCGGTAATGACTAACAATATTTCCATTTTCAACGCACACAGCATAGAGGCCATCTTCACAAAAAATTTTACGCAGTTCTTCGATGTTCATCATCAGAATCCTTCCGGATAATTAGCTCTCCCCTTTAAGGGACCATCCCTCTTATCCCTGCGCGCTACTTAAGTATTTTTGATTCTATTCCGGCACCGTCCAGAACTTCAAATGCGTTGAAAATAAAAACAAAAACCCGCCGAAGCGGGTTAAGTGCGGGTGCGTTGAGAATGCCTGCCACATCAGAGGTGGCGAGGGATTTCTCCCTCGCCGGGTCTCTTACTCCTCAGGTTCGTAAGCTGTGAAGACAGCGACCTCCGTCTGGCCGGTTCGGATTCGTACCTCGCAGAGGTCTTTCCTCGTTACCAGTGCCGTCACAATGACGGTTAAACAGATGACGATCAGGGCGATTAGCATCGCCTTTTGCTGCTTCATAGCCTGCTTCTCCTTGCCTTTCGGCACGTAAGAGGCTAACCTACGTGTGTAGAGCATAGATATGGCCTCAGATTAATGTTAAGCGTCTTGCCGGACGCGTAATGTTAACTGGGGCTTTTCTCTATCTGCCTTTTGGTGTTCATGCCTGAGACAGATAGCCTCAAGCACCCGCTGCAATTCTACTTAACTCTCCTTTTCCCGCAAACCGTTTTTATCCCCAGCGGCAAATCGAATACACCACCAGCGCCACCGCCATCGCAATTCCTACCGTTGTTAATGCTTCAGGCCAGGTCATCGTAAAATATCCTCCACGCTTATCAGTCCGTTCCGCTCCAGATAACTCATCGCCTTATCCGGTAATTTGCAGTCTGGCTTCGCTTTCCTCAGTTGCCAGGTTAACTGCTTTACCAGCATGGTTAACTCATCGACCAGACGCTGATATCCCACTGGTTTGTATTCATGCAATTTACCGGCTGGCTCTGCTGCCAGCGATACCAGTGCGATTTCCAGAACAGCAATATCCATCTTTGGATTTGCCCCTATATTTCCAGACATCTGTTATCACTTAACCCATTACAAGCCCGCTGCCGCAGATATTCCCGTGGCGAGCGATAACCCAGCGCACTA
>NZ_MECT01000162.1:0-4076 GCF_001722145.1 Shigella sp. FC1544 | reverse complement strand
AAGACCGCACGAATATAACGGTGGGTTACCCCCAAACGAATCGGAAAATCGATACTGGAAAAACTCTAACTCGGTGGCCAGTTTTTGTTGACCACTTCAGCATGTCGATAAATAGTGCATCGGGATCGTCAAGCATGGCGTTCACTTCCGCCGCTTGCAGATACTCACCAACATTGCTGGCATCAAAGTGAGGATCGTCAATACCGTCGGCAACAATGCGATCACGTACCTTCATGCGCAGTACCCAGAAGGATTTCCCGTCATCATCCAACGCGATATTCAGGCGTAAACCCTCTAAAGCCGGGTCGAAGGCATAGAGCTGCGCGCGAAATGTTTCAACATTGCTCGCAGGTACGCTGATTTGCGCGTTAATGCCCTCATGCGCCAGATACACTCGCCCAAAAACATTCAGCGCGGTAAACAGCTGATATAAAGCGTCACGGGTCGCCTTAGGATCGGCGATGTGGAAATACTTGTAAAACGAAATGGTGGTTCGCGGTTCGCTCTCAGCCAACATTTTGGCTTTTAGCGCGTCGTTGGAAATGCGGTTGTATAACACTGGCATGGTGTACGGTTCCTGCGAGATGGGAAAGTAAAAATCCGCGGCATGATATAGCAATTATCGATAATTAACATCCACACATTTTACGCTACATTTGCGCATTAAAAATTATTTGTTATTTACAAGCGCGGCAATTTCGCCCAGTCTTCAGCCACAAATTTTGGTTGCGGGCGAAAAAATGCGACAATACATACAATTGCCCGAATAGGTTGAAAAACAGGATTGATATGACGAATCTACCCAAGTTCTCCACCGCACTGCTTCATCCGCGTTATTGGTTAACCTGGTTGGGTATTGGCGTACTTTGGTTAGTCGTGCAATTGCCCTACCCGGTTATCTACCGCCTCGGTTGTGGATTAGGAAAACTGGCGTTACGTTTTATGAAACGACGCGCAAAAATTGTGCATCGCAACCTGGAACTGTGCTTCCCGGAAATGAGCGAACAAGAACGCCGTAAAATGGTGGTGAAGAATTTCGAATCCGTTGGCATGGGCCTGATGGAAACCGGCATGGCGTGGTTCTGGCCGGACCGCCGAATCGCCCGCTGGACGGAAGTGATCGGCATGGAACACATTCGTGACGTGCAGGCGCAAAAACGCGGCATCCTGTTAGTTGGCATCCATTTTCTGACACTGGAGCTGGGTGCGCGGCAGTTTGGTATGCAGGAACCGGGGATTGGCGTTTACCGCCCGAACGATAATCCACTGATTGACTGGCTACAAACCTGGGGCCGTTTGCGCTCAAATAAATCGATGCTCGACCGCAAAGATTTAAAAGGCATGATTAAAGCCCTGAAAAAAGGCGAAGTGGTCTGGTACGCACCGGATCATGATTACGGCCCGCGCTCAAGCGTTTTCGTCCCGTTATTTGCCGTTGAGCAGGCTGCGACCACGACCGGAACCTGGATGCTGGCACGGATGTCCGGCGCATGTCTGGTGCCCTTCGTTCCACGCCGTAAGCCAGATGGCAAAGGGTATCAATTGATTATGCTGCCGCCAGAGTGTTCTCCGCCACTGGATGATGCCGAAACTACCGCCGCGTGGATGAACAAAGTGGTCGAAAAATGCATCATGATGGCACCAGAGCAGTATATGTGGTTACACCGTCGCTTTAAAACACGCCCGGAAGGCGTTCCTTCACGCTATTAAATCTCCCCTGCCGGATGCTTCAGAATGGCATCCGGCATTACCACAGCAAATCCCCCTGATTTAGCGATAAAAGCTCTCTGGATTGCGCCCCCCGGGAGTCGGGCGCATAATTAGTGTGCTTATCTTTTCTTCTTATGTTCACCGCGCCTGGCGCACCAACAGCGGATTGCTATGTCACCCTGTGAAAATGACACCCCTATAAACTGGAAACGAAACCTGATCGTCGCCTGGCTAGGCTGTTTTCTTACCGGTGCCGCCTTCAGTCTGGTAATGCCCTTCTTACCCCTCTACGTTGAGCAGCTTGGCGTTACCGATCACTCCGCCCTGAATATGGTCCGGTATTGTCTTCAGCATTACATTTTTATTTTCGGCCATCGCCTCACCGTTTTGGGGTGGACTCGCCGACCGTAAAGGCCGAAAACTCATGCTATTACGCTCTGCCCTCGGCATGGGCATCGTGATGGTGTTGATGGGGCTGGCACAAAATATCTGGCAGTTTTTGATCCTGCGGGCGCTTCTTGGGTTACTTGGCGGATTTGTCCCCAACGCTAATGCTCTTATCGCCACACAAGTACCGCGTAATAAAAGCGGCTGGGCGCTGGGTACGCTCTCCACAGGCGGCGTTGGTGGTGCGTTGCTCGGCCCAATGGCTGGCGGCCTGCTCGCCGATAGCTACGGCTTACGTCCGGTATTCTTTATTACCGCCAGTGTGCTCATACTCTGCTTTTTCGTCACCCTGTTTTGCATCAGAGAAAAATTCCAGCCGGTCAGCAAAAAAGAGATGCTGCACATGCGGGAAGTGGTGACATCACTTAAAAACCCGAAACTGGTACTCAGCCTGTTTGTCACTACGTTAATCATCCAGGTGGCGACGGGCTCAATTGCCCCCATTCTGACGCTGTATGTCCGCGAACTGGCGGGTAACGTCAGTAACGTCGCCTTTATCAGTGGCATGATCGCCTCGGTGCCAGGCGTGGCGGCTCTGCTAAGTGCACCACGACTCGGCAAACTTGGCGATCGAATCGGACCCGAAAAGATCCTGATTACAGCGCTGATCTTTTCTGTACTGCTGTTGATCCCAATGTCTTACGTTCAGACACCATTGCAACTTGGGATTTTACGTTTTTTGCTCGGTGCCGCCGATGGTGCACTACTCCCCGCCGTACAGACATTGTTGGTTTACAACTCGAGCAACCAGATCGCCGGGCGTATCTTCGGCTATAACCAATCGTTTCGTGATATTGGCAACGTTACCGGACCATTGATGGGAGCAGCGATTTCAGCGAACTACGGTTTCAGAGCGGTATTTCTCGTCACCGCTGGCGTAGTGTTATTCAACGCAGTCTATTCATGGAACAGTCTACGTCGTCGTCGAATACCCCAGGTATCGAACTGATTTTTCGCCTTTCATACTTGCAAAAGCGGAGAATCAGCTATCCTTTTCCCTGAAACCTCATCAACTCAAAGGGAGAATCGTGATGACCATGTACGCAACGCTTGAAGAAGCCATTGACGCTGCACGCGAAGAATTTCTTGCAGACAACCCCGGCATCGACGCCGAAGATGCGAATGTGCAACAGTTCAATGCCCAAAAATACGTTTTGCAGGACGGCGACATCATGTGGCAAGTTGAGTTTTTTGCCGACGAAGGGGAAGAAGGTGAATGTTTACCTATGCTTAGCGGTGAAGCCGCGCAAAGTGTTTTTGATGGCGACTATGATGAGATAGAGATACGCCAGGAGTGGCAGGAAGAGAATACATTACATGAATGGGACGAGGGGGAATTTCAGCTTGAGCCACCGCTGGATACCGAGGAAGGACGCGCAGCAGCTGATGAGTGGGATGAACGTTAATCACTCATACGGGCCATGATGAATGTCGATCGGCAGCAGTAAAGTATCAAAAACCAGGGAGAATGGCAGATCAAGGATTGTGACATAACGCCAGGCGGAGTCACGCACATCCCATTGCACACCGGGATAATATTGGTTGCCATGCCCCTGCCCCGGTATAGTGCGACTAATAATGCTGCCACAGCCACTCAGCAAGGTCACCATGATGCTCACCACAATTAAACGCATTTGATACCTCTTCCGTAAAAAAATACCGGCATAACGCCGTAATGCCAGTCAGTTAAGCAACTGACTGGCTCTTTTTCGGGGCTGTGGGGTATTTCCAGGGCCTCTCCTTTACCACTCTCGGGAAGGCCCTTTCCCTTCTCGTCGGTAATTTCACAAGTTGTCCCATACTTGCAAGATCGCGCATCAGCTCCGGTATACGTCCCGGTGAAGCGCCCTGCAATGTCATCAGCATTCTCATCACCATTCCGCATGATTCTGAGAAACTCAGTTGATTCGGCCAGTAAC
>NZ_MECT01000161.1:0-4077 GCF_001722145.1 Shigella sp. FC1544 | reverse complement strand
GCCGATAAACCGGGTCGGCGAACTGCTCCCCTGGCGCGTAGCACTGCCGACTGAATAACACATCCCCGTCAATACGGTTCTTGCTGCACGCTTACATTTTCATTTTCATTCCCGGCACAGATAAGAATAAGTCTTATTCTAACAATGCCACCCTGTCGGTCATCAATCCTCTGCTTAATGGCAACGACAATTATCCGACTTAAATCACAAATCAGACACATGACATAACAGAGCTTGCGAGGTAACACATCGTCCGGTTTCTTCCACCATCGCACCGGACCAGCGACCATGAGGGGACAACGCCGCGCTCCGTTAACGCGGTAAACCCCGGTGTGTATCGTTTTTGATTATCCCCGCACACTCGCGCAGAGGAGTCTCCCGGTCGGGCTGCGGTCTCTGTTAATGCGGGGATACGGCGACAATACCGCGCATGGTTAATAAGGTCGCTCAACACACTGGCTGTAATGCAGCGGATACCATGCGGCATTTAGCGGCATTCATCGTACACTCAACGGTTAGCTCTTCATTCGTGGCATTCACCTGAAAGGTCCGGGAGTGTAATTGCGTACATTTACCACTGAACGAACCTTCAACAAGAACACGACCACGCTGCAAAATACGGAACGGAATTGTTCCCTGAAAAGGCTTTACGGTTACCAGTAATTTCTTCATGCATTCTCCGGATAACAAAAATACTAGTTAATACACTGAGTGCGGATATATTCCTGCGCCCCTTCCAGTTGCTTCTGCATTGTCATCAACCGCTCTCTGAGGGTGAAATAATCCCGTTCAGCGGTGTCTGCCAGTCGGGGGCCGGTTGCATTATCCATTCCGGAGGTGCCGGTGGCTTCACGCACGGTACCGGAGCAGGTGGCGTTGATCCGCAGGCGCTTACGACCAGCGGCAACATCAGCACGCAGAGTTTCATTTTCAGCTCTCGCATCGGCTAATTCCCTTGAGTATCTGGCATCAAGCGCAGCAACATCACGCTGGCGCTGCTGCATGTCAGTAATGGTTGCGTTTGCCAGCTCCAGCTCTCTGGCTTTTTTATCGCGCTGCGCTTTGTAGGTGATGGCGTTATCACGGTAATGGTCTGTTGCCAGCCACAGCGCACCACAGACCACCAGCAGAATAACGGTAAACGCGGAAAGCATTCGGTTTATGTTCACCCCAGCAGCCCCGACGAAGACAACATCATCCAGGCCATGGAAAGAAAAAGAGCAACCAGCATTAGTGAAAATGAAATGCCGACAATTACACAGAGGATCTTCGCCAGCGTTATGAGTTTGTCTGACATGCTTAATCCTCCCTTCACGATTTCAACGCAATGACCAGTTTTGCCAGCCCATACAGCATCGGGGACACAGCAACACCGACCGCCACCCACTTAATGGCAAAAGCCAGTGCTCTGCTGATGTCATCAGTTACAGGCGCTTTCAGTTCAAGGCCGTTTTTCATGGTCAACCTCAACAGAATTCGTTTATACTTCGCCATGTTCTCCCTTGCCTTACTCAAGGTCAGAAACACAAAACCCCGCTTGGTGCCAACAAACGGGGTTTTTACTTTTATTCACTTACGTTTCGCCAGTTCGCAGGATTTCGTGTTATCCGTCCGCGTGCTCATGCCTTATTTTTCAGCAAAATATTCTGCTTATCTGTCGATGTCCCAGCACGCCAGCGCACTTTCCTGGTCTCGCCGGGATACCTGACCGTAGCAATTATTTGAGCGGATACGGCAGTCTCTGCCACCGTCCTTAATCCACCAGCGAATCGCTTCGCATGCTCCCCTGCGGTCACCAGCATTAATCCGTCTGTAAAACGTCGACGGGAAACACTTACCGGGGCCAATGTTATAGGGACAAAATGACGCGATACCCGCTTTCTGGGGTTCGGTCAGCGGCACTTTAATATTGCGCTCCACCCATGCCAGCGCCTTATCACGCTCAATGGCGTTGACCTGGTCGCATTTTTCCTTCGACAACTTCATGCCCGGGACGACAGGTTTACTATCCACCAGGATGGCACCGCGGCAGATGGTCCAGATACCCGCGCCATCACGGTATGCCGTGGTGTGGTTACCTTCCTTTTCATCCAGAAACTGGTCGAGGATTTCAGGCGCAGGCGCACCTGCGGCAATCAGCGCCAGAATGGCAGCCGACAGGCCGTATTTGATTTTGGTGTTCATGGATATTTATCAGGGTTTATCGATTTCAAATCCCTGGATATGTTAAGTCTTCAGGCCAGCGGTGGAGTCTTCAGAGAACCAGTAATTATTCCCGGTAGTTTTCCTCTGTAGGTTATCAACACATCCTGCGCCTCTAAAATTACGGGGCGCTTTTCCGGCAACGGACCATCCCCTTCACATAACCCGGCAGCAACATCCATGAAAAACTGCTTCGCCTGCTTTTTCGCCTCAGCTTCGTAAAACTCCAGCGTGGCATCTTCAGTACGGTCAAGACTAATCGCCACATCTGGCAACAACAGTGACGGATACCCACCAATTTCCAGTGCCACAGTAACAGTAATCTTATTCGGGTAATTATTTATCCCTTTAACAACCAGTTCGTATTTTTTCTTCATCGCTTTACTCTCCCCACGCCGCCTTACGACGGTCCTCTCTGATTTTGAAATACAGGTTAGTCAGATATGTCAGCAGCCCAAACAACAGACTCCCCAGCACGCCTATTGCCGCCCACTGAGACGGGGAAACCCTGTCCAGCAACTGCAGGAACCAGTAGCCCGTTCCCACCGCTGACGTGGTGTATGACACACCTGTTGTGATTTTTTCCATCTGGTACATACCCCGTCTCCCGCAATCCGGAAGCTCACAACAATATAAAGACCACCGGCACACACCGATGGTCCCTTGCGCATGCTTACATCATCATGTCGCTGTCAGGTGTAGGTTCACCGCCATCTGAAGCACTCCCGTCACCCGCGATACCTTCCGGCTCAGGAACCACTGCTACGCCCAGCAGCTCATCCAGAATGGCATCCACTTCTGCATCAAGACGCGACTCAAGATTCAGGCGAAGTTTCTGTTTCAGTGCGCTCCGGACTTCTTCAGAGCGCAGGACTTCCTTCACTGCCTCTGCAGTGACCAGGGATGTGATTTCTGACATGGGATTTTCTCGCTGAAAGGGGTTGTTAAGGAGTAACGGGTTCTTCGGGTTTGCTTCCGGCTGACTGACTGGCGCTGATTTTCTCAGCGGCCCTTTTATCAATCTGCCTGTACCAGAAATCGCGCACAGCCCTGTACCCACCCGAAAGAAGATACAGCACAGACCGCCGTACAGAAGTACAGCATCACCTGATGAATAAATGTCATAATTTCTTACCGTTATGGTTGACAATGAGAATTGTTTTCATTTAAAAAACCAATGTACGAAAGCATCTTTTCTTTACATTCTCCATTGGGATTACCTCCGCCAGCTTCCATTCCTGCCGCTGGCGGCTTTTTTTAGCAATTATGCGGCTGCTCCAGCTTTGTTTGCTTTAACTTCCACCGTATCAATAAGTACAGGGTAGGTTTCTGCACTACCTGTAATATCCGTAATGACAAACCTGTTGAGTCCATTAGCAGTATTGGCCCATTTCACCAGGTCAAACGCCTGTCCATCCACACCATCAAGCACCGGAGTAACATTAATGCTGTTACTGCCCTTAAATTTAAATGCAAGCGTATGCCAGTCATGGTCGAATGCGCCAAACGTGCCAAGTTCTTTTTGTTGATTAACTGTATGATGGTATGCAACATTAATACTGGCTTTATCTGACTGGACAAAGAAAGAACTCAGATGGCCTTCACCACCCTCACCCGGCCATTCCGCTATTCGCCAGTACAAACCAAAGGCATACTTGTTTCTGGTTGTCTCAAGATTGACGTTTTCGGGGATTTTAAACCGGACAGCAATTTCCCCGCCTTTTTCCAGTAAAAGTTTTGCCTTGTCTGCAGCAATATCACAGTGAGGTAGCCTGAGTTTAACGGACACTCCTTCCTGAAATAGAATGGCATCAGAAGGAGCTAATAATGAGCAGAAAAAAACCAACGTTACTCTAAAGAGTTCAAAGCCGAAGC
>NZ_MECT01000160.1:0-4109 GCF_001722145.1 Shigella sp. FC1544 | reverse complement strand
CTGTATGAATCCCGCCTGAAGGGAAAGCTGCACGTAATCAGCAAGCGATATACGCAGCGAATTGAGCGGCATAACCTGAATCTGAGGCAGCACCTGGCACGGCTGGGACGGAAGTCGCTGTCGTTCTCAAAATCGGTGGAGCTGCATGACAAAGTCATCGGGCATTATCTGAACATAAAACACTATCAATAAGTTGGAGTCATTACCAACTTTTTTATATGTTTTTTTGAAGTGGTCTGGCTTAGTAATTAAATAAAAGATACAAACTAAATTGCTTCAATTAAATAAAATCCCGACTATTACTTGATACGTGATTATTGTCGGTGATTTTGTTTGTACACCATCAGTGTATATCTCAATAATCCCTGAATAAGTAGCTCTGAATAGGTATAAGGGATGTAGCCATTTTTAAATGGATTTCTTATGCCAAAAATGATCGTCGATTTCTCCATAAAATGTGAGCGATGCCGAAAGAAATAAAATTAGTTATTGCATTTGACGTTTGGGTGAAAGATTATCATTTGTCATACAAATGAGGGGTAGTATGTTGCTAGCCAATTAAAAAAGAACGCCATATTTATTGATGATTGATCCCCCGGTGGGGGGGAAACATCGGGCATAAATGGGCATGAAGTAATGGAGTATTAGTTGTGAATGTCAATTTCTTTGTCACCTGTATTGGTGACGCCCTGAAATCAAGAATGGCACGAGACTCCGTGCTGCTACTGGAAAAACTCGGCTGTCGCGTAAATTTCCCGGAGAAACAGGGATGCTGCGGTCAGCCTGCGATCAATAGCGGTTATATCAAAGAAGCGATTCCAGGGATGAAAAATCTGATCGCCGCACTGGAGGATAACGACGATCCCATTATTTCACCGGCTGGCTCTTGCACCTATGCCGTAAAAAGTTACCCGACGTATCTGGCGGATGAACCTGAATGGGCATCACGTGCCGAAAAGGTTGCCGCGCGTATGCAGGATCTCACCTCTTTTATTGTTAATAAATTAGGGGTAGTCGATGTAGGTGCCAGTTTGCAAGGGAGAGCTGTGTATCACCCATCTTGTAGCCTGGCCCGTAAGCTGGGAGTGAAGGACGAGCCACTTACGCTGCTGAAAAATGTGCGTGGACTGGAGCTGTTGACCTTTGCTGAACAGGATACCTGCTGCGGATTTGGCGGCACGTTCTCGGTCAAAATGGCCGAAATATCCGGCGAGATGGTGAAAGAAAAGGTTGGGCACCTGATGGAAGTCCGCCCTGAGTATTTAATTGGTGCTGACGTGAGTTGCCTGCTGAACATCAGTGGGCGATTACAACGGGAAGGGCAGAAAGTCAAAGTGATGCATATTGCTGAAGTGTTGATGAGCCGCTGAGGATATAAAGATGTCGATCAAAACCAGTAATACAGATTTTAAGACACGCATCCGTCAGCAAATTGAAGATCCGATCATGCGCAAAGCGGTGGCAAACGCGCAGCAGCGTATTGGGGCAAATCGGCAAAAAATGGTCGATGAATTGGGGCACTGGGAGGAGTGGCGCGATCGGGCCGCCCAGATACGTGATCATGTTCTGAGTAATCTCGACGCTTATCTGTACCAGCTCTCAGAAAAAGTGACGCAAAACGGCGGTCACGTCTGGTTTGCAAAAAACAAAGAAGACGCTACCCGCTACATTTTACAGGTTGCCCAACGCAAAAATGCCCGGAAGGTGGTGAAATCTAAATCGATGGTGACCGAAGAGATTGGTGTCAATCATGTGTTGCAGGATGCTGGCATTCAGGTGGTTGAAACCGATCTGGGTGAATATATTCTCCAGCTGGATCAAGATCCGCCATCTCATGTTGTGGTCCCGGCAATTCATAAAGATCGCCATCAGATCCGTCGAGTGCTACACGAACGTCTGGGCTATGAGGGGCCGGAAACGCCTGAAGCGATGACCTTATTCATCCGGCAAAAAATCCGCGAAGATTTCCTCAGTGCTGAAATAGGTATTACCGGCTGTAATTTCGCGGTGGCAGAGACAGGTTCGGTATGCCTGGTGACCAATGAAGGTAATGCGCGAATGTGTACCACGCTGCCTAAAACGCATATTGCAGTGATGGGAATGGAGCGTATTGCCCCCACGTTTGCCGAGGTAGATGTATTGATCACCATGCTGGCGCGCAGTGCCGTTGGTGCACGTTTGACGGGATACAACACCTGGCTGACAGGACCGCGCGAAGCGGGGCACGTTGATGGTCCTGAAGAGTTTCATCTGGTTATTGTCGATAACGGGCGTTCTGAGGTGCTGGCCTCTGAATTTCGGGATGTGCTGCGCTGTATTCGCTGCGGGGCTTGTATGAATACTTGTCCGGCATATCGCCATATTGGCGGTCATGGATATGGCTCTATTTATCCAGGGCCAATTGGTGCGGTGATTTCTCCGCTACTTGGCGGCTATAAAGATTTTAAAGATTTACCCTACGCCTGCTCTTTATGCACTGCTTGTGACAGCGTGTGTCCGGTGCGTATTCCGCTGTCAAAACTGATTTTGCGTCATCGTCGGGTGATGGCTGAAAAAGGGATCACCGCAAAAGCAGAGCAACGGGCGATAAAAATGTTCGCTTATGCCAATAGTCATCTAGGATTGTGGAAAGTCGGGATGATGGCCGGCGCTCATGCGGCAAGCTGGTTTATCAATGGCGGCAAAACACCACTCAAATTTGGCGCGATTAGCGACTGGATGGAAGCACGCGATCTTCCTGAAGCTGACGGAGAGAGTTTCCGTAGTTGGTTTAAGAAACATCAGGCGCAGGAGAAAAAGAATGGATAATCGAGGCGAATTTTTGAATAACGTTGCTCAGGCACTGGGTCGCCCGCTGCGACTTGAACCGCAAGCAGAAGATGCGCCGCTTAACAACTATGCTAACGAGCGGCTTACCCAACTTAACCAACAGCAGCGCTGTGACGCGTTTATTCAGTTTGCCAGCGATGTTATGTTGACGCGCTGTGAGCTGACCAGCGAGGCGAAGGCGGCAGAAGCTGCAATACGTCTGTGTAAAGAGCTGGGAGATCAGTCGGTCGTGATTAGCGGTGACACGAGGCTGGAGGAATTGGGGATTAGTGAACGTTTGCAGCAGGAATGCAATGCCGTTGTTTGGGATCCGGCGAAAGGTGCCGAGAATATCTCGCAGGCAGAGCAGGCTAAAGTGGGTGTTGTGTATGCTGAATATGGTTTAACCGAATCGGGAGGCGTGGTTCTTTTTTCCGCCGCCGAGCGCGGGCGTTCATTGAGCCTGCTCCCGGAATCTTCTCTTTTTATCCTGCGTAAAAGCACAATCCTGCCGCGTGTAGCGCAACTCGCAGAAAAATTGCATCAGAAAGCGCAGGCCGGTGAACGAATGCCGTCCTGCATTAACATCATTAGCGGCCCTAGTTCAACGGCGGATATTGAGCTTATCAAAGTCGTCGGGGTTCATGGCCCGGTGAAAGCGGTGTATCTGATTATTGAGGATTGCTGAGAGAGATATGAGATCTGAACATAAACCTGAAGAAGGCATACGAGGTTGAAAATAGCGTTAAGGACAACCTGACTTAACCCCGTTCCGTCATGGTTATGCTGCTCTTCTGTAAATATCCTGGCATTAGTAATGCTAGGATATTTACAGTGAAAAAGACAGGCATCCATTCCTGAAAACGGGTTCCCTTCCCGGTCATTGTCACTTCAGCTTTATACAGGCACTCTCTATCAGAATGTTGTTTATTACTGCCCAGAGTTTTGTTGGTATTCATCTACCATTTTTTTGACAAGGCAAAACAGGTAATGACTCCAACTTACTGATAGTGTTTTATGTTCAGATAATGCCCGATGACCTTGTCATGCAGCTCCACCGATTTTGAGAACGACAGTGACTTCCGTCCCAGCCTTGCCAGATGTTGTCTCAGATTCAGATTATGTCGCTCAATGCGCTGAGTGTAACGCTTGCTGATAACGTGCAGCTTTCCCTTCAGGCGTGATTCATACAGCGGCCAGCCATCCGTCATCCATACCACGACCTCAAAGGCCGACAGCAGGCTCAGAAGACGCTCCAGTGTGGCCAGAGTGCGTTCACCGAAGACGTGCGCCACAACCGT
>NZ_MECT01000159.1:0-4115 GCF_001722145.1 Shigella sp. FC1544 | reverse complement strand
TTTCTGGTGCGTACCGGGCTGAGAGGCGGTGTAAGTGAACTGTAGTTGCCATGTTTTACGGCAATGAGAGCAGAGATAGCGCTGATGTCCGGCAGTGCTTTTGCCGTTACGCACCACGCCTTCAGTAGCGGAGCAGGAAGGACATCTGATGGAAATGGAAGCCACGCAAGCACCTTAAAATCACCATCATACACTAAATCAGTAAGTTGGCAGCATTACCTGCATCTGTGTCTCTGTATCTGGTTAAAAAAAGTCTGACCGATAAATCATTTGGTTGGCGCACTGGAATAATCTGAGTTTTATCACTACAGCTTATAGAGGCTTAAGGAAATTCGTAAGATATCAGCCACTATACCGATATAAATAATAAGACTCACCTGCAAACCAGACGGTAATTTAATGATGATGAACGCTTTCTTTCCGGCAATGGCGCTTATGGTGCTAGTGGGTTGTTCTACACCGTCACCCGTGCAGAAAGCACAACGGGTAAAGGTTGATCCTCTGCGTTCGTTGAATATGGAAGCGTTATGCAAGGATCAGGCGGCAAAACGTTATAACACCGGCGAGCAAAAAATCGACGTCACCGCCTTCGAACAGTTCCAGGGAAGCTATGAAATGCGCGGTTATACCTTCCGTAAAGAGCAGTTTGTCTGTTCTTTTGACGCAGATGGCCATTTTTTGCATCTTTCCATGCGTTAAGCCCTGCTTTTTCCCGTTTCGTACTGTATATCTTCCATCCAGCGGGTATACTGATCCCTTCCTTTAAATCCACACGTATCCAGCACGAAATAATATGCAAAAGTTTGATACCAGGACCTTCCAGGGCTTGATCCTGACCTTACAGGATTACTGGGCTCGCCAGGGCTGCACCATTGTTCAACCATTGGACATGGAAGTCGGCGCGGGAACCTCTCACCCAATGACCTGTCTGCGCGCGCTGGGGCCAGAACCGATGGCGGCTGCTTATGTTCAGCCTTCTCGTCGCCCGACCGATGGTCGCTACGGCGAAAACCCCAACCGTTTACAGCACTACTATCAGTTCCAGGTGGTCATTAAGCCATCGCCGGACAATATTCAGGAGCTGTACCTCGGTTCTCTGAAAGAGCTGGGCATGGACCCGACTATTCACGACATCCGTTTCGTGGAAGATAACTGGGAAAACCCGACTCTGGGTGCCTGGGGACTGGGCTGGGAAGTGTGGCTAAACGGCATGGAAGTGACGCAGTTCACTTACTTCCAGCAGGTTGGTGGTCTGGAGTGTAAACCGGTTACCGGCGAGATCACCTACGGTCTGGAACGTCTGGCCATGTACATTCAGGGCGTAGACAGCGTTTACGACCTGGTCTGGAGCGAGGGCCCGCTGGGTAAAACCACCTACGGCGACGTGTTCCATCAGAACGAAGTGGAGCAGTCCACTTACAACTTCGAATACGCGGATGTGGACTTCCTGTTCACCTGCTTTGAGCAGTACGAGAAAGAAGCGCAGCAGCTGCTGGCGCTGGAAAATCCGCTGCCGCTGCCAGCCTACGAGCGTATTCTGAAAGCCGCCCACAGCTTCAACCTGCTGGATGCGCGTAAAGCCATCTCCGTCACCGAGCGTCAGCGCTACATTCTGCGCATTCGCACCCTGACCAAAGCAGTGGCAGAAGCATACTACGCTTCCCGTGAAGCCCTCGGCTTCCCGATGTGCAACAAAGATAAGTAAGAGGCGGCTATGTCTGAGAAAACTTTTCTGGTGGAAATCGGCACTGAAGAGCTGCCACCAAAAGCACTGCGCAGCCTGGCTGAGTCCTTTGCTGCGAATTTTACTGTGGAGCTGGATAACGCTGGCCTCGCACACGGCACCGTTCAATGGTTTGCTGCTCCGCGTCGTCTGGCGCTGAAAGTAGCTAACCTGGCGGAAGCGCAACCGGATCGTGAAATCGAAAAACGCGGCCCGGCGATTGCCCAGGCGTTCGACGCTGAAGGCAAACCGAGCAAAGCGGCAGAAGGTTGGGCGCGTGGTTGCGGTATTACCGTTGACCAGGCTGAGCGTCTGACTACCGATAAAGGCGAATGGCTGCTGTATCGCGCCCATGTGAAGGGCGAAAGCACCGAAGCACTGCTGCCGAATATGGTTGCGACTTCTCTGGCGAAACTGCCGATCCCGAAACTGATGCGTTGGGGCGCAAGCGACGTGCACTTCGTGCGTCCGGTGCACACCGTAACCCTGCTGCTGGGCGACAAAGTCATTCCGGCAACTATTCTGGGCATTCAGTCCGATCGCGTGATTCGCGGCCACCGCTTTATGGGCGAACCGGAATTCACCATCGACAACGCCGATCAGTATCCGGAAATTCTGCGTGAGCGCGGGAAAGTCATCGCCGATTACGAAGAACGTAAAGCGAAGATTAAAGCCGATGCCGAAGAAGCAGCGCGTAAGATTGGCGGTAACGCTGACTTAAGCGAAAGCCTGCTGGAAGAAGTGGCTTCGCTGGTGGAGTGGCCGGTCGTTCTGACCGCAAAATTCGAAGAGAAATTCCTCGCGGTGCCGGCTGAAGCCCTGGTTTACACCATGAAAGGTGACCAGAAATACTTCCCGGTGTATGCGAACGATGGCAAACTGCTGCCGAACTTCATCTTCGTTGCCAACATCGAATCGAAAGATCCGCAGCAAATTATCTCTGGTAACGAGAAAGTCGTTCGTCCACGTCTGGCGGATGCCGAGTTCTTCTTCAATACCGACCGTAAAAAACGTCTGGAAGATAACCTGCCGCGCCTGCAAACCGTGCTGTTCCAGCAACAGCTGGGTACGCTGCGTGACAAAACTGACCGCATCCAGGCGCTGGCTGGCTGGATTGCTGAACAGATTGGCGCTGACGTTAACCACGCAACCCGTGCGGGCCTGCTGTCTAAGTGTGACCTGATGACCAACATGGTCTTCGAGTTCACCGACACCCAAGGCGTTATGGGGATGCACTACGCGCGTCACGATGGCGAAGCGGAAGACGTTGCCGTCGCGCTGAATGAGCAGTATCAGCCGCGCTTTGCCGGTGATGACCTGCCGTCCAACCCGGTAGCTTGTGCGCTGGCGATTGCTGATAAGATGGATACTCTGGCGGGTATCTTCGGTATCGGTCAGCATCCGAAAGGCGACAAAGACCCGTTTGCGCTGCGTCGTGCCGCACTTGGCGTGCTGCGAATTATCGTTGAGAAGAACCTCAACCTTGATCTGCAAACGCTGACCGAAGAAGCAGTGCGTCTGTATGGCGATAAGCTGACTAACGCCAACGTGGTTGATGATGTTATCGACTTTATGCTCGGTCGCTTCCGCGCCTGGTATCAGGACGAAGGTTACACCGTTGACACCATCCAGGCGGTACTGGCGCGTCGTCCGACTCGTCCGGCTGATTTCGATGCCCGTATGAAAGCGGTATCGCATTTCCGTACCCTGGATGCAGCTGCTGCACTGGCGGCGGCGAACAAACGTGTATCTAACATTCTGGCGAAATCTGACGAAGTGCTGAGCGACCGCGTGAATGCCTCTACCCTGAAAGAGCCGGAAGAAATTAAACTGGCGATGCAGGTTGTGGTGCTACGTGACAAGCTGGAGCCGTACTTTGCGGAAGGTCGTTACCAGGATGCGCTGGTCGAACTGGCAGAGCTGCGTGAGCCGGTTGATGCTTTCTTCGATAAAGTGATGGTCATGGTTGATGACAAAGAATTGCGTCTCAACCGTCTGACCATGCTGGAGAAACTGCGCGAACTGTTCCTGCGCGTTGCGGATATTTCGCTGTTGCAGTAATAACGCCGTTATTAAAAAGCCTGCCATCTGGCATAATGCCGATCAGTTAAGGATCAGTTGACCGATCCAGTGGCTGTGTAAGAATCCGGAAACGCTCACTTGTTTCCGGATTTTTTTATGCACATTGGACAGGCTCTTGATCTGGTATCCCGTTACGATTCTCTGCGTAACCCACTGACTTCTCTGGGGGATTACCTCGACCCCGAACTCATCTCTCGTTGCCTTGCCGAATGTAAGCGTAAACTGACCGCCGTATGTAGCCATTAAGCCTGTATTGGTAACGTAGGTGCCCACCTTTTCAACTAGTGGACACCTGTTATGGAACAGAAAG
>NZ_MECT01000158.1:0-4167 GCF_001722145.1 Shigella sp. FC1544 | reverse complement strand
TTTCTGGTGCGTACCGGGCTGAGAGGCGGTGTAAGTGAACTGTAGTTGCCATGTTTTACGGCAATGAGAGCAGAGATAGCGCTGATGTCCGGCAGTGCTTTTGCCGTTACGCACCACGCCTTCAGTAGCGGAGCAGGAAGGGCATCTGATGGAAATGGAAGCCACGCAAGCACCTTAAAATCACCATCATACACTAAATCAGTAAGTTAGCAGCATTACCTGCCGCCTTTTTTATTGAAAATTGTGCGAACGTTAGCAATCGTACGGTTAACATTTGAAGTCAATGTCTCGGCGATAATCATTGAGCCATTAGGACCAAAGCCTTCATAACGTCCCTGCACGAACGTTTCATCTCCGCCGCCTTTGGCTTTATCAATTGCTTTATCAATAACGTGTTTTGGAACTTGTGCCTGCTTTGCACGTTCAATAACGAATTTTAAAGATGTGTTTAATTCTGGATCGGGTTCACCTTGTTTAGCAGCAGCATAGATTTCTACACCGAATTTTGCATAAATTTTAGACGTTGCACCGTCTTTAGCCGTTTTTTTAGCAACAATATTGGCCCATTTACGTCCCACTGGAATGATCTCCTCGAAAATTTATTTACATTACTGGTAAATCGTTAACATGTGTTAATTCGGCATATTATATAATAACAGGAAAAATCTCGTCTATTAGAAATAAAAATATTCTAAAGTCATAATCTTATATTTAATTTTATATAAACTTATATTGTTGGTGGGATTTTTTATAATTGTGTTTTGAAAGCATACTTGCTTTTAATATGTGGAAATCATTAAGACGATAATAAAACTCGTATCCGCCCAAGGAAGCAAACAGCCCGCGTTTATTGCGGGCTATTTGCCAGATGTCTTACTTAATCCTTCACATCTATTTTTGATAAGAAGGTTCAGAACTTATTATCGGAACGGCGGCTCATTAAAGGTTCGTAATTTACGTGAATGCAGTCGGTCGCCTTCTGCGCGCAGCAAATCGATCGCCCGAATGCCAATTTGCAGGTGTTCGGAAATAGCACCTTCATAAAAACGGTTAGCCTGGCCGGGAAGTTTAATCTCGCCATGCAACGGTTTATCTGAAACACACAGTAGTGTCCCGTATGGCACGCGGAAACGATATCCTTGCGCGGCAATGGTTGCACTTTCCATATCAATTGCTACGGCCCGGCTTAAGTTAAAACGAAGTGCAGAAGCTGAGTAACGTAATTCCCAGTTCCTGTCATCAGTGGTTACTACAGTGCCAGTACGTAGCCGCTGTTTAACTTCCTCACCGGGCCTGCCGCTCACCAGCTTGGTGGCGTCATAAAGCGCACGTTGCACTTCAGCAATGCTCGGAATAGGAATATCGGGCGGCAGAACCGCATCAAGAACGTGGTCATCGCGTAAATAAGCGTGTGCAAGTACATAATCGCCAATGGCCTGACTTTCACGTAATCCGCCACAGTGACCAATCATCAACCAGACATCCGGGCGTAGTACTGCCAGATGATCGCAGATGGTTTTAGCATTTGACGGTCCCACGCCAATATTCACCAGAGTAATACCCTGACCATCGGCGGTAATTAAATGCCACGCGGGCATCTGGTGTTTTTTCCATGCAAGGTCGGAAATGGCTTCTTCTGGCGCTTCGGTTTCGGCGGTGATCCAGTTCCCGCCAGCACAAGAAAGGGCAATGTAGGGACTATCAGGATCGAGGATCTGGCTGCATCCCCAACGAACGAATTCATCCACATAACGTGTGTAGTTGGTAAACAAGACGAACGGCTGAAAATGTTCAACTGGCGTACCGGTATAATGGCGCAACCGCGCGAGGGAAAAATCGACGCGGCGCGCATCAAAATGCGATAGCGGGGAGAATTCAGTTGGGTGATAAATGCCGTCTGCAGTTTCATCGCCAATTTGCGCCAGTTCTGTTGTAGGGAAATAGCGAGTTAACCCAGCGCTCATTGAGCGATCAAGTGTCAATTCAGAGCCATCGATGACATAAGGATAAGGGATTTCATGCTGCGAGGGTTGCACCGAGATATGCGCACCATAATCCTGATACAGCAACGTAAGTTGTTCATTAAGATACGAACGAAAGAGAGTAGGGCGAGTAATCGTGGTGGTGTAGCTGCCTGCGTGAGTAAAACGACCAAATGCGCGCGTTTTGGGGGGATTGGTTGTGCTACCGTCCCAGGTTACGGTCAGTGATGGATAGACAAAAAAACCTTGTTTGCGGGCGTTTTCATCAGGTAATTCGCCACTTGTAATATAGTTGCCAATGGCGTTGCGTAATGCGACTACAGATTGCTCATACAGCGCGTCGAGTTTATCCAGTGCCTGAGCTGGGGTCAGACCGGAGCCCTTATTATTCATGTGTGTCTCCTGTTCCATACAATTACCGCACATCCGATAGTATGTCACAGAAATGTGAAACAAAAGTGTAAGGCGAAGATCGGATGATCTTCGCCAGGCTATCAAGCGCGTTGACTGTCTTTCATCAACAAAGCGGTTATTGCAGAAATCAGACATCCAGCCAGCAGATACATGGCGACGCTATGCCAGTTCCCGGCAAAGTAAGTGATGAGTGCAGCGGCAATAAAAGGTGTAAATCCTCCGCCAACCACACTGGCAACCTGATAACCGACTCCAGCGCCACTATAGCGATAACTGGCACCAAACATTTCGGTAAACATCGGTTGTTGCACACACACCACCATGTCATGCGCAATGTTTGCCAGCATTATGGAGAAGAAAACTATCCAGAAAATAGATTGTGCTTCAAGCGCCATAAAGAAAGGAAATGCGCTCAACGTTCCGATTAACGCACCTGTGATATAAACCCTGCGGCGACCAAAACGATCGGCAAGCCAGGCAAAACAGGGAATTGTCAGGCAGCTTAATCCACCTACCAGCAAACCAATATTAAGGAAAAGTTCGCGCGGTAACCCCATATTCTAGGTTGAATAATTAAGTGCAAAGGCGGTAACGATGTACATCGTCAGCAACTCGCACAGCCGTAGCGCAATAATCTTCAGGAAAGCACCTGGATGTCGTAACAGCGCTTCGATAACCGGGATGCGTTTTTTCGCGGCAGCTTGATTATGTTGCTGTTGTTCGAATTCCGCGGACTCCTCCATGCCATTGCGCACCCACAATGCTCCCAGTACCAGTACGATGCTAAACAGGAAAGGAATACGCCAGCCCCAACTTAAAAACTGTTCGTCAGTCGTCATCATACTGATCAATGAAACCAGTCCGGTTGAAAGCAGTAAACCTACACCGTAGCCAACTTGTACACCGCTACTGTAAAAGGCTTTTTTATTTTTCGGTGCACTTTCAACGGAAAGCAACGCCGCGCCTCCCCATTCGCCGCCGACGGCAAATCCCTGAATGGCACGCAGCGTCACCAGTAAAATAGGTGCCCACCACCCAATGGTCGAGAATGAAGGAAGAATACCAATCAAGGCTGTCGCGATGCCCATCATCCAGACAGTCAGCATTAACATGCGCTTACGTCCCAGTCGGTCGCCAAAGTGACCGAAAATGACACCGCCGAGCGGACGGAAAAGGAATCCGACGCCAAAGGTAGCAAATGCGGCGAGCGTTCCCATCGCCGGGCTTACTTGCGGGAAAAACTCGCGATTAAACACCAGTGCGGCGGTGATGCCATAGAGTAAAAAATCATACCAGTCGACGACGGCACCAGCGAAACTGCCTAACGCAGCTCGTCGGGCGCGACTTAACGAAACCGTCCTTTCATCGGGACGAGTGGAGATGAGCGTGGAGTCCATAATGATCCTGTTTGTACTGTCTTTTTATAATTAGTATGGAAAAGGTAACTCACATTGGGTAATGCTGCCAACTTACTGATTTAGTGTATGATGGTGATTTTAAGGTGCTTGCGTGGCTTCCATTTCCATCAGATGTCCTTCCTGCTCCGCTACTGAAGGCGTGGTGCGTAACGGCAAAAGCACTGCCGGACATCAGCGCTATCTCTGCTCTCATTGCCGTAAAACATGGCAACTACAGTTCACTTACACCGCCTCTCAGCCCGGTACGCACCAGAAAATCATTGATATGGCCATGAATGGCGTCGGATGTCGCGCCAGTGCACGCATTATGGGCGTTGGCCTCAACACGGTTTTACGTCACTTAAAAAACTCAG
>NZ_MECT01000157.1:0-4248 GCF_001722145.1 Shigella sp. FC1544 | reverse complement strand
ACGGTTGTGGCGCACGTCTTCGGTGAACGCACTCTGGCCACACTGGAGCGTCTTCTGAGCCTGCTGTCGGCCTTTGAGGTCGTGGTATGGATGACGGATGGCTGGCCGCTGTATGAATCACGCCTGAAGGGAAAGCTGCACGTTATCAGCAAGCGTTACACTCAGCGCATTGAGCGACATAATCTGAATCTGAGACAACATCTGGCAAGGCTGGGACGGAAGTCACTGTCGTTCTCAAAATCGGTGGAGCTGCATGACAAGGTCATCGGGCATTATCTGAACATAAAACACTATCAGTAAGTTGGAGTCATTACCCAAGTAAATAAAAACCCGCTCAACAGCGGGTTCGTGAAAATTATCAACGGCAGACATACAAAGCCCATCGTTGAGAAAATCTTATCCATGTTTTTTGAAAAATGCAAGCTTCATGTCGCCATCTTCGGCGAAAATCACTTATCTCGTCACCTTTCTCAATTGTGTTTCAGCATATGCTTCTTCCTGCCAGCACTTTGTTACTAGTTTATCAATTACGTCTGCATATCCTTTGTACCACTGATAATCAGTCAGGTCTGGAACCAGCTTCTGGACATGACGTCGTGCCAGTGTAGTTGGTAAACGGCTAAACCGGTTTCCATTGCAACGCCCACAAATCTTATAAACAGGCGTGCCATGAAGCCGGTCCTTTTTTCATCCAGGACAATACCTTTACCCTTACACCCTCTGCACGCTGTGCTGACTTCTCCCTTACCATGACAATGCTGACATAGTTCCTTCACCCACTCTTCCTTGATAACAGATTCCCCGCTTCTGGAGTGTTTCACCACCTCGCGCAATACATTATGAAATCCAGTACCAGCACAATGCTCACAGCGAGCCTTACTTGCCGCAGACCTAGAATAATCAGCAAAGGCAAAATTCACAAGGTAAGGAATGATCTGTAGCCGGGTTTCTTCACTCAATTTATTCAATGTCGGGTTATCCAGTGCCATCGCGTAATTGAGCAGACCTTCAATCGCAAACTGAGGATCCTGAACACCAACTTTTGCCAGGAATAAGGCAAACCCAAGCGGTGCTTTCGACTGCACCATCCCCTGCGCAGCCATCACATCCGTAATCGTTAAACCACCAGAGCCTGTCGCCGGTGCGTCATCGCTCAGTTTTGGAGATTTCGGGGAGTAATATTTCGGTAAGGCTTCAAGGTTCATGCTCGTTCTCCACTTACGCCAGTACGCCTATTGCCAGCGCACGATCGATAAAACGAAATATCAGCTCCAGCTGGGAACCATACTTCTCTTCAAATGCCACGGTATCCGCATGCAGCTCGTCGTGATGCTTTCTGCACAAAGGCAACACAAAGAGGTCATGCGCTTTTGTACCCATTCCCCCCTGACCGTGGCCTATCAGGTGGAGGGGATCATCAGCAGGCTTTCCACAACATGCACACGGCTGTGTCTTAACCCAGCGTGTGTACTTTTCATTAACCCAGCGGCGACGTTTTGGGCGTAACATAAAAGACTCCGGCGACTCCGGATCCACTTTCAGCGCCAGCACCTTTTTCACCTTATCCTGGATGATGCTGGTGGCAGGAACCGAAGGCACAAGGTCACTTTCCCGGGTGACAGACGGCACAACAGGCTTCGGTAATCTCAGTGCCTTACGGGCTGCACTTTCCGGTAAGGCATCCGCCAGGTCATTACGAATCAGCCACCAGCACAGTTCCGGCATTGTCACAACGTGACTATCATCAAAACCGAGATCCCGACGCACAACAGACAACACCCAGCGGGCACAGTTATCCGTTGCCATTGATTCCAGCCGTTCCGTGAACTGATCGCGCAGCTGATTATCGCAGTGCCAGCACAGACGGATTGCACCCGGAGCGTGTCGCATTGTGGTCATGTTCTCGCTGTGCCAGTCGGAATGAGGCCACTGGCAGCCTTTTTCACGAAGTAACCAGCTTTCAAGACATTCCACGCCACCAGCACGACGGATCACTGCCTCATTGCGGAACACGGCCCGAACGTCAGGATCATCCGCCAGCGGTTGTGATGCCGCCGGAACAGCACCACTGGCGAAAGATGAATAACGTTCCGGCTCAGGCTCCAGCAGGACACGCCCCTGCATAAACAGGGGCATCAGCTCTGAACTTGGTCTGAACAATACGATCCCCATACGCGGGGCAATTTCAGGGGGCAGTAGTGCTCTCACGGTCACCTCAATGAACGGTATCGAGCAGCTTTAACAGCTCAGGGAATCGGGATTCGAAGAAATGCGGCTGCGTCTCACGCGGATTTGCGGGACTGGTGATATTCTTGCCGAACATGCAGCCTTTCGCTGTCAGCGACCAGAATTTTTTGATGTTGTTAATCGCTGTACGGCTGTATCGTTCGCGCTGTTCGACGATCCCCAGCTTCGCCATCTGGTGATATGCCTGATTAGCCGTAAGGCGGATACCATACTGCTTCAGCAGTGCACTCAGTGACAGCGTGGGGCGGCTTGAGCCATCAGGCGCGTCAGCAGGAGCATCAATGGCATAGCGCGGTGCCAGATTCGGTAAGCCAACAGCCTCCTGGAGTTTCTGACAGGCTCCAAGCACTGAAGAGTTAGACAGGTTTAATTCCCGGCGCATAAAGTCCAGCAGAATCACACCAGCCTGCATCTTGTCAGCAGTCTGTCCGGATAATTTTTCCGGTGCACTGGTTACCATGTCGAAAGTACGGATCACCTTCAGATGGAATGACGGGCTGATCCACATTGCATAGGCATACACCAGTTCTTTGCAGACATACGTCCCTTGGTTATTTCCGCCACGAATAACGTTAACTGGTTCTATATTGACCGAGTTGCAAATCTGCAACTCGCTTATTAAACGTTCAGTTTGCTCATTGCGGAGCCAGAATGCAGGCTTATGCTTATCCAGAGAACCAGCAGCCCTGTGCAGATCGTTCAGGCTGTAACGCCCATAAGCATCACGACGAACTTCAATTCCATCAATAACCATCAGATTATTCATACTTCGTTTCTCCTCTTAATCAGGCTGCTGCACCCGCCGGTTTCTCGTACTTACTGATAGTGATCTCGACCTTCCCTTCCGGGATAACCGGTCCCCACTCCACCAGCATTCTTTTCACCTGACTGTCGTCTTCCCACACACCCGCGTGGGTCAGGGCGTCAAACAGCGCCTTGTTATAGTTGTTCAGATCGCGGATCCGGTTATCCGGAGGAAACAACACGATCTCCACTGAAGCAGGTGCCGACGTTGGTTTTGGCAGACGACGTAACTGCTCAACTATTGCTGCACACGCCGCGCTCTGGAATTTGCGCCCCGCTGCGCTTATCAGGCTCTTACCAGCAAACGCCCCTTTGTTGGGGTGTCGCCAGTACGTGTTCACGCTGGGCGGAAAAGGCAGTATTAGCTTCATACTTTCAGGCCCCTCTCATGTAACCAGTGGGCTGCACGCAGCTTGGCGTTTTCCTCACCGGCAAGCAGTGAGCGGATAATCCCGACCGCCTCGCTGTCGTCGTCCTTCACCGCGGTATGAAGAGTGATACCACGGGCCACACCACGCTTTATCGTGATGACGCCTTTTTTCTCCAGTGCTCTAAGATGCTCCACCGCTGCATTCACTGAACGGTATCCCAGCATGGTTGCCACCTCCTGATTGGTTGGCGGGAAGCCACGTTCTTTCTGGTAAGAAATCAGCATATCCAGCACCTGCTGCTGGCATTGAGTTAACGTCGTCATGCCGCCATCTCCCTGACAAGTTTTTCTGCCTGCTGGCGAACTTGCGCCAGAAAGGCCTCACCACATGCCTCAAGTTCATCGCGCCCGATGTAGCTGATTGCCGGTCCCTTCCAGGTCTTGTCGAAAACGGCAATAGCACCAGCGAAGAAAGCACCGGTTGGCACCTGCTTCTCGTCTTTCGGGATAAACCAGGCAGGCAGTTCAAAACCAATACGCCCGCGAATAAAAGCAATATGATCCGCATCTTCCGGCCACCACACTTCGCTGGTGGCAGCTTTGATCAGGAAAACATAGCGCCCGCCCTTATCACGCATGGCACTGGCATGTTTCATGATGTAACGCATGCCGGTGATGTATTGCCCCTCATGCTGACTGGCGCGGCTGTATGGAGGATTTCCAAAGGCAGCACCTTTAAGCTCCGCAAGACGTTCTGACCAGTCATGCGCCAGCGCGTTGTCTTCCGCCGTGTAATACGCGGCACATTTGGCGTTATCACCGTCAGT
>NZ_MECT01000156.1:0-4459 GCF_001722145.1 Shigella sp. FC1544 | reverse complement strand
ACGGTTGTGGCGCACGTCTTCGGTGAACGCACTCTGGCCACACTGGAGCGTCTTCTGAGCCTGCTGTCGGCCTTTGAGGTCGTGGTATGGATGACGGATGGCTGGCCGCTGTATGAATCACGCCTGAAGGGAAAGCTGCACGTTATCAGCAAGCGTTACACTCAGCGCATTGAGCGACATAATCTGAATCTGAGACAACATCTGGCAAGGCTGGGACGGAAGTCACTGTCGTTCTCAAAATCGGTGGAGCTGCATGACAAGGTCATCGGGCATTATCTGAACATAAAACACTATCAGTAAGTTGGAGTCATTACCGACAATGTCTGCATCCCTCTTTGTCTTTTGCTTTTAACGCAGCGAGTAACAGATGATAGTTTTCTATATGCTCCCGTAATTCCGCTGGATTAATCGCTTCATAGAGATAATGTAAACCAGGCCCCATCCTGACCCACAGTTGCTCAATCATCTCACACAGGATGGGCATATTTGAGCGATGATAAATCGCTAAGCGAAATAGCCTGTTTACATTAATGATTTGTTCCATGTCGCCCTTTTCTTGCGCCTGCTGTAATTTCTCGAGCAATTCCTGGAGTTCCGCCAGGTCTTGCGGGGTGAGGTTTTCAACAGCCAGAGCAACTGCCATTAATTCCAGTTCGTAGCGGATCCGATTGATTTCGTCTAATTGACGTTTCCCCACTTCCGGAACTGTAAATGCTTGTGCAGGTGCGACAGAAAGCGCATTCACCGAAACCAGACGTAATAATGCTTCACGCACAGGTGTAATACTCATACCTAATTGCTCCGCCAGATTTTTAGTAATCAGGCGTGCGCCAGGTTTTAATGCGCCAATACTAAGCTGATGTTTCAGGTCGTTCTCAACCTGCAGAGTCAAACTGACATGTTTCATTTTTCCCATTCCAGGCATTTTAATTCCTTCGCGTGTTTTCTGTCCAACCCTGCCTGCACGGCAGAAGGAGTTCACCTGGTGTATTAAAGTGAATAATCATAAACCACCCACCTTTGTTGTTATTAGCAGCAGAACAATGACGTGGTTAGTTAATTAAAGCTGAAAATAAGCTTTTTGCTTGGATTTTTATGGCGGCTTACGCCGCCGTTGAAACTTTAATCATCACCCGCGACGCGGATCACCACTTTGCCGAAGTTTTTACCCTTCAGCAGGCCGATAAACGTCCGTGGCGCATTCTCTAAACCATCAGTAATATCTTCGTGGTAGTGGATTTTATCCTCTTTCACCCATTGCCCCATCTCCTTCTGAAACTCATGGATGCGGTGACCATAATCCTGAGCGATAATAAACCCTTGCAAGCGAATACGTTTTTTCAGCACCGTTGCCATCAACAGGGGTAAACGATCCGGACCGGGTGGTAGCTCTGTAGCGTTATAGCTGCTCACTAAGCCACAAACGGGAATGCGCGCAGATGTATTAAGTAATGGTAGCACTGCATCAAATACCTTACCGCCCACGTTTTCATAATAGATATCAATACCTTTTGGGCACGCTTTCACCAGTTGTTCGGCAAAATCACCCGCGTGGTGATCAAGACAAACATCGAAGCCCAGCACCTCGATAGCATGGCGGCATTTTTCCGCGCCACCGGCACCCCCCACCACCCTGCAACCTTTAAGTTTGCCGATTTGCCCCACCGTTGCTCCCACAGGACCTGTCGCCGCAGCTACCACCAACGTTTCGCCCTCTTTAGGCTGACCGATATCCAGCAGCCCCATATAAGCGGTAAAGCCTGGCATCCCCAGCACACCCAGCGACCACGATGGATTTTGCGGATGATCGCCAAGTTTCACCAGATCATCACCACTGGATATGTCATAGTCCTGCCATCCACTGTAGCCCAGCACCCAGTCGCCAGGCTGATAATCAGGATGATTCGACTCCACAACATGGCTCACCGTGCCGCCGACCATCACGCCGCCAATATCAACAGGCGGTGAATAAGATGGCTCATCGCTCATACGTCCACGCATATACGGGTCCAGGGACAAATAAACTGTGCGCAGTAACACCTGTCCTTCACCCGGTGTGGCGACATCATCTTCTTCAAGACGGAAATTCTCCGGAACCGGTGCGCCATGTGGACGCGAGGCCAGAACCCAACGTCGATTACGCTGCTTTTGTTGCCCCATAATGCTCTCCTGTGCTTTTGGCATGAATCCATCAATAGTAGCAGGCTCACGGGATTGGTTTTGTTTGCAGCCGTCACATCCCCTCTGCAACACGCAATAATTTCATCGAGGAATCCGTTGCTTCGGGCTGTTTTCGATAGTATTGATAACATCATCATCATTATTTTATCGAGGCCAGACATGTCCATCCGTTTTGCCCGCAAAGCCGATTGTGCTGCCATTGCGGAAATTTATAACCACGCCGTGTTGTATACGGCGGCTATCTGGAATGACCAAACGGTTGATGCAGATAACCGCATTGCCTGGTTTGAAGCGCGGACCATAGCAGGTTATCCGGTGCTGGTAAGTGAAGAAGATGGCGTAGTGACGGGATATGCCTCGTTTGGCGACTGGCGTAGTTTCGATGGTTTTCGCCATACCGTGGAACATTCGGTTTATGTCCATCCCGATCATCAGGGCAAAGGTCTGGGGCGTAAATTGTTAAGCCGATTGATTGATGAAGCGCGGGATAGCGGGAAGCATGTCATGGTCGCCGGGATCGAATCGCAAAATCAGGCCTCGCTGCATCTGCACCATTCGCTGGGATTTGTCGTCACCGCACAAATGCCGCAGGTGGGCACTAAATTTGGGCGCTGGCTGGATCTGACATTTATGCAGTTGCAACTCGACGAACGCACTGAACCGGACGCGATTGGATGAATCAGTCGCTCACCCTTGCTTTTTTGATTGCCGCCGGAATTGGTCTGGTAGTCCAGAACACGCTGATGGTGCGCATCACCCAGACCTCCTCTACCATTCTCATCGCCATGTTGCTGAACTCACTGGTGGGGATTGTGCTCTTTGTTTCTATTTTATGGTTTAAACAAGGCATGGCGGGGTTTTGCGAACTGGTGTCCAGCGTGCGCTGGTGGACACTTATACCCGGCTTGCTGGGATCGTTTTTTGTCTTCGCCAGTATCAGCGGATATCAGAATGTGGGAGCGGCGACAACTATTGCAGTACTGGTCGCCAGCCAGCTAATTGGCGGTCTGATGCTGGATATCTTCCGCAGTCATGGCGTACCACTACGGGCGTTGTTCGGCCCAATTTGTGGCGCAATTTTACTTGTGGTTGGCGCCTGGTTGGTAGCCAGACACTCATTTTAATCAGAGGATGGTGCCGCCTTTGGTTAACTGTTCGTGGCGCGCTTCCATATCTTCTTTATGCTTGCGACCGTGATGAGCAATAGCGGTGCGCAAACGCTGCTGCTGGGTGTAGCGATCTTCCCGACTTAACTCCGCGTCATCGCTCAGGGCGATTAATAATTCGTTCATATGGGCAATGACGCTCTCTTCAATCGCTGCATCCACGCGCGCGATGACTTCATCCAGATGCGACATACTTTCTCCTTAACCACTTGTGAAATTTATCGATTCATCCAAATGATATAAGTCTGCGTGGTGCCGTCAAGCCAGTGAGTAAGATTTAAAACAGTGAAAACAACAGCGCCACCGGGAAACTCATCGGCCATGTTGCCCCCACCAGAAAGGCGCTTAAGAAACGGATGCGTTTCTTATCGTGAGAAAGAAACCAGGTGATAAGAAATGCGATTGCTGCCATAACCGCATAAAAAACAAGCATATGTTGATAGAGAGACATGTACGGGCGTCCAGCCAGATGAATAAAACGCGCGCAAATATGCGTCATTTTTTGACGTGCATCAAGTTTTTTCACCAGTTTGAGAAAAAATCATCAAACAGCAACTTGCCCTTATCCATCTTCAGAATGAGTATTATTGCGGATTTTCTTAACCCGTACTATACACATAGGGGCAATGATAAAAGGTGGCAAAAATGAATGTTTCCAGTAGAACTGTAGTACTGATAAATGTCTTTGCTGCTGTTGGTTTGTTTACTCTTATCTCTATGAGATTTGGCTGGTTTATTTGATGTAGTGATTTTGCACGCAGCACGTACTGTCAGAGAAATCAACTCTCTGACAGTACGCAAGATCTTCTCATACTCTCCAGGTTTACAACATTATCCTTAATATTTACTTCTTTTTGCTGGCATCTACATTGAAATGAGTAGAAAACATCCCCCTACTGTCGTCTATACAAACAGCTTACTGATTCAAACGGAATCTTGTTTTCACATTTTTCTATCATGAATACTTTATACGCGCGGGAGTCTATAAATGCTGAGGTAGCCTGAGTTTAACGGTAAGCGTGCAGCAAGAACCGTATTGACGGGGATGTGTTATTCAGTCGGCAGTGCTACGCGCCAGGGGAGCAGTTCGCCGACCCGGTTTATCGGCCAGT
>NZ_MECT01000155.1:0-35321 GCF_001722145.1 Shigella sp. FC1544 | reverse complement strand
GGCTTACTACACCCGCAAAATGAGTCAGGGAAAACGACACAATCAGGCGCTTATCGCCCTGGCGAGACGACGCTGCGACGTTCTGTTCGCCATGATGCGCGACGGGACTTTTTATACCCCGCAGGGGTCATAACATGCTTGACAACTTAATAGGGGCACCCCCCTAACCCTCTCCCTCAGGGAGCTATCTCTTGATCAGATCTCCTGATCAAGAGACAGGGGGAGGGCCGGGGTGAGGGGAAAAGGCCGCACGGTTCACCAATTTTCTGCTATCCTGCCCCCGCACTAAGGGGGCAGTATGCTAAACATCGTACTTTACGAACCAGAAATTCCGCCAAATACTGGCAACATCATCCGTCTTTGCGCTAATACCGGCTTTCGTCTGCATATCATCGAACCGATGGGATTTGCCTGGGACGATAAGCGCCTGCGCCGCGCGGGGCTGGACTATCACGAGTTTACCGCCGTTACGCGTCATCATGACTATCGCGCGTTCCTCGAAGCAGAAAATCCCCAGCGCCTGTTTGCCCTCACCACGAAAGGTACGCCTGCTCACAGCGCCGTAAGCTATCAGGATGGCGATTATCTGATGTTCGGCCCGGAAACACGCGGCCTGCCAGCGAGCATTCTTGATGCCCTGCCCGCTGAACAAAAAATTCGCATTCCGATGGTGCCGGACAGCCGCAGCATGAATCTGTCCAATGCGGTGTCGGTAGTGGTGTATGAAGCCTGGCGGCAGCTGGGATATCCGGGAGCGTTGTTGAGAGATTAGTTACTGTATGCCGGATAGATGATTACATCGCATCCGGCACGATCACAGGACATTAGATCCCATCCCCATACTCAAATGTATGGTTAATACCGTTGAAATGCTGGTCCATATCCATTGATGGCTTATCGCTGTCTGGTTTACCGACAATACGAGCCGGAACGCCAGCGGCGGTTGTATGCGGCGGCACCGGTTGCAGCACCACGGAACCTGCGCCAATCTTCGCGCCGCGACCAACTTCAATATTGCCGAGGATTTTCGCGCCCGCGCCAATCATCACACCTTCACGAATTTTCGGGTGACGGTCACCACCAGATTTACCCGTACCGCCAAGCGTCACAGATTGCAGAATCGATACGTCGTTTTCAATTACCGCCGTTTCACCCACAACGATGCCCGTGGCGTGGTCGAGCATAATGCCACGGCCAATTTTTGCTGCCGGGTGAATATCGACCTGGAACGTCACAGAAACCTGGTTTTGCAGAAAGATTGCCAATGCGCGACGCCCCTGATTCCACAACCAGTGACCGATGCGATAGGCCTGCAAGGCATGAAAACCCTTCAGGTATAACAACGGGGTTGAGTATTTATCGACTGCCGGGTCGCGGGTACGCACCGCCTGAATATCACAGGCCGCAGAGGCGATCATTTCCGGGTCAGCGGCGTAGGCTTCTTCCACCACTTCACGGATAGCAATAGCAGGCATAATTGGCGATGACAGCTTGTTCGCCAGCATGTAGCTCAGTGCACTACCAAGGTTTTCGTGCTTGAGTAGCGTCGCGTGGTAAAAACTGGCCAGCATTGGCTCACAGTCCGCCAGCGTTCTGGCTTCGGCTTTAATATTGTTCCAGACAATTTCCAGTTCTTCACACGACATTACTTACTCCACACGATGAGATAATGACCGGCCCGTTCTGCGCGGGCCGGGTCATAGCGGTAACAAAGGTTCCCTGGGGTTAGTGGCTGCTGCGCTCGTCCTTGCGTGCACGACCTAATAACGTCAATGCTGCCTCGCGCGCGTTTTTTCCGCAATATAATACTTGATAAATTTCCTCGGTTATTGGCATTTCTACGCCGAAGCGATGCGCCAGTTCGCGGACTTCTTTCGTATTGCGGTAGCCTTCCACCACCTGACCAATCTTCTCCTGCGCGCTTTGTACATCCATGCCCTGACCGAGCATCATGCCAAAACGGCGGTTACGCGACTGGTTGTCGGTACAGGTAAGCACAAGATCGCCCAGCCCCGCCATGCCCATAAAGGTGGCAGGCTCGGCACCCAGCGCCGCGCCAAGACGCGACATTTCAGCCAGCCCACGGGTGATCAGTGCCGTACGCGCATTCGCACCAAAACCGATACCGTCGGACATCCCCGCGCCAATGGCAATGACGTTTTTCACCGCACCGCCAAGCTGCACACCGATGAAATCCGGGTTGCTGTAAACGCGGAAACTTTTGCCACAGTGCAGCAATTGTTGGAGATCATCGGCAAAGGTCTGGTCGGTAGAGGCCAACGAAATAGCCGTCGGTAAACCTGCCGCCAGTTCTTTCGCAAACGTTGGGCCAGAGATAACCGCCAGCGGAATTTGATCGCCTAAGGCCTCACGCGCCACGTCCTGTAACAGACGTCCGGTTTCCGCTTCCAGCCCTTTGGTCGCCCACACCAGACGCGCATCAGGACGCATCAGCGGTTTAATCTGGCGCAGCACTTCACCAAAGACATGGCTGGGTACGACGACGAGAATATTACGGCTGGCAGCCAGCGCAGTGGCGAGATCGCTTTCAAGATGGAGCGTATCGGGAAAAGGCACATCGGGGAGAAACGCGGCGTTACAGCGGTCGCGTTCAAGCGTTGCGATATGTTCAGGGTCATGGCCCCAGAGGACAACCTCGTGGCCATTTCTTGCCAGGGTAATGGCAAGAGCGGTGCCGTACGAGCCGGCACCGATCACAGTCATTGAAGCATTACGTTGGTTCATCAGGCATCCTGATGTTCTTCAGTACCTTCGCCAGCCTGCTGCTGCAAATAGTTCATGAACAGCGCATCGAAGTTAACCGGCGCAAGGTTCAGTTGCGGGAATGTACCGCGGGATACCATGCTGGTGATGCACTCACGAGCATACGGGAACAGAATGTTCGGGCAGTATGCGCCCAGGCAATGTGCCATCTGGGTGCCTTCGATACCCGCGATGGAGAAAATACCGCCCTGCTGAACTTCACACAGGAACGCGGTTTCTTCGCCCAGGGTGGCCGTTACGGTAACACGCAGTACCACTTCGTATACGTCATCTGCCAGTTGGGAAGATGCCGTATCCAGATCAAGTTTAACTTCTGGTTGCCAATCTTTCTGGAAAACGTGCGGCGCGTTCGGCGCTTCGAAAGAGATATCCTTGGTATAAATACGTTGGATCTGGAAAGTCATTTCAGTGTTGTTTTGTTCTGACATGTGTAGAAAACCCTTAAGTGTTGTCCTTAAATACTGCGCAATGTAATGCCAACGTTCACACGTTATTTCAGCAGGGGATCCAGTCCACCACGTGCATCCAATGCATACAAGTCATCACAGCCGCCAATGTGCTGTGCGTCAATAAAAATCTGGGGAACCGTGGTGCGACCGCTGCGTTTGATCATCTCTTCACGCTTGGCGGCATTGCCATCGATCGGCAACTCCTGAAAACTCACGCCCTTGCTGCTCAGCAGTGCTTTTGCACGATGGCAATACGGGCAGGTTTCTTTGGTATAGATTTCAACATTGGCCATAATTTAGCTCCTGTTTTTTTACCCTGAAATTTCATGTTGCAGGGCGGCTGCAAAATGGAGTGTCCCCAGAAGCTTATAACAATAAGTCGCTGGGGGCCTAATTGCAGCTAACGGCCTGCATCATGAAAGACGACAGGTAAATTATTTGCCGCGCACCAGAGGCAAGTTTTCGCCAGCCCAGCCAGCAACGCCCTCTTTCAGCACGAATACTTGCGCAAAACCAGCTTTCGTCAGCGCGTTTGCAGGCTCCTGGCACTGCATGCCAGAACCGTCTACCACGATAACCGGTTTGTCTTTGTGCTTCTCAAGCTCACCAACATTGTTGGCTTTGATTTCGCTCGGCAACAGATTGATAGAACCTGCGATATGGCCTTTACGGAAGTCATCACGCTGACGTAAATCCACAACCACAGCGTCTTCTTTGTTGATCAGACGCGTAGCTTCACCACGAGTAATCACCTTCACTTTCGAGGTCAGGCTCTTAAACGTAGTCACAAGAACCGCCACCAGTAACGCGATCCAGGCGATACTCAGTATGGGATGACGGCCAACAAATTGCATAATTTCTTGCATGGGGGGTAACAACTCCCGACGTAGTGATTAAAAAAACCAGGAAAGGAGTATACCTGCGCGGTGCGGCAAATACAGCCAGCGCGTTAACTGGAATGCAATTTTGCGGGGCACGACGAAAAAAAAGCGCAAATCTGGCATCGGCTTGCCGCGAGCGGTCGTATATTTTGATCTTCAGAGGCTATTTTATCGATTCAGCTGTAGTAAAATTACGCAAATTTTGACTCTTGAGTATGAGGTTGTCGCAATGTCGGTTTCTAAAAAACCTATGGTACTGGTGATTCTGGATGGCTATGGCTATCGTGAAGAACAGCAGGATAACGCCATTTTTAGTGCTAAAACCCCGGTAATGGATGCACTGTGGGCCAATCGTCCGCATACCCTGATCGACGCTTCCGGTCTGGAAGTCGGTCTGCCTGACCGTCAGATGGGTAACTCCGAAGTAGGCCACGTTAACCTGGGTGCCGGCCGCATCGTGTATCAGGACCTGACTCGTCTGGACGTTGAAATCAAAGATCGCGCTTTCTTTGCTAATCCAGTGCTGACTGGCGCGGTAGATAAAGCGAAAAACGCAGGTAAAGCAGTACACATTATGGGTCTGCTCTCCGCAGGCGGCGTACACAGCCACGAAGATCACATCATGGCGATGGTAGAACTGGCAGCTGAACGCGGCGCAGAAAAAATCTACCTGCACGCATTCCTTGACGGTCGCGACACCCCGCCGCGCAGTGCTGAATCCTCGCTGAAAAAATTTGAAGAGAAATTTGCTGCGCTGGGTAAAGGCCGCGTAGCGTCCATCATTGGTCGTTACTACGCGATGGACCGCGATAACCGTTGGGATCGCGTTGAAAAAGCCTATGACCTGCTGACTCTGGCGCAGGGTGAGTTCCAGGCCGATACTGCCGTTGCTGGTTTGCAGGCAGCTTATGCTCGCGACGAAAACGACGAGTTCGTGAAAGCGACCGTTATTCGTGCAGAAGGTCAGCCAGATGCGGCAATGGAAGACGGCGATGCGCTGATTTTCATGAACTTCCGTGCTGACCGCGCGCGCGAAATCACTCGTGCATTCGTAAACGCAGATTTCGACGGCTTCGCGCGTAAGAAAGTGGTTAACGTCGATTTCGTGATGCTGACCGAATACGCCGCTGACATCAAAACTGCGGTTGCTTACCCACCCGCTTCCCTGGTTAACACCTTCGGCGAGTGGATGGCGAAAAACGACAAAACTCAGTTGCGTATTTCCGAAACCGAAAAATATGCCCACGTTACTTTCTTCTTCAACGGTGGCGTAGAAGAGTCATTCAAAGGCGAAGATCGCATTCTGATCAACTCACCGAAAGTGGCTACCTACGATCTGCAACCGGAAATGAGCTCCGCAGAGCTGACCGAAAAACTGGTTGCGGCCATCAAGAGCGGCAAATACGACACCATTATCTGTAACTATCCGAACGGCGACATGGTAGGTCACACCGGGGTGATGGAAGCGGCGGTTAAAGCGGTTGAAGCACTGGATCACTGCGTGGAAGAAGTCGCGAAAGCGGTTGAGTCCGTGGGTGGACAACTGCTGATCACCGCTGACCACGGTAACGCTGAACAGATGCGCGATCCGGCAACGGGTCAGGCACACACGGCACACACCAACCTGCCAGTTCCGCTGATTTACGTTGGTGATAAGAACGTGAAAGCGGTTGCAGGCGGCAAACTTTCTGACATCGCGCCGACCATGTTGTCGCTGATGGGTATGGAAATCCCGCAAGAGATGACTGGTAAGCCGCTGTTCATCGTGGAATAATCCCTCCCCATGAGGGGAAAGGCGATTAATACCATGACACGGGCCGTGAAACCGCGCAGGTTTGCAATCAGGCCCATCATCTACGCCAGCGTTCTTAGCGCTGGCGTATTGTTGTGCGCCTTTTCCGCCCACGCGGATGTGCGTGACCAACTCAAATCTATTCAGGCCGATATCGCCGCAAAAGAGCGCGCGGTACGCCAAAAGCAACAACAACGCGCAAGCCTGCTCGCACAATTGAAAAAGCAGGAAGAAGCGATCTCTGAAGCCACCCGTAAGCTGCGCGAAACGCAAAACACGCTCAATCAACTCAATAAACAGATTGATGAGATGAACGCGTCGATTGCCAAACTGGAGCAGCAAAAAGCCGCCCAGGAGCGCAGCCTCGCCGCACAACTGGATGCCGCATTCCGTCAGGGCGAGCATACCGGTATTCAGCTAATTCTCAGCGGTGAAGAAAGCCAGTGTGGACAGCGTTTACAGGCTTATTTCGGCTATCTCAACCAGGCGCGACAAGAAACCATTGCCCAGTTGAAGCAAACGCGTGAAGAAGTCGCCATGCAGCGTGCTGAACTGGAAGAGAAACAAAGCGAGCAACAAACGCTGTTATATGAACAGCGCGCCCAACAGGCGAAACTGACTCAGGCTCTGAACGAGCGTAAAAAGACGCTGGCGGGGCTGGAATCTTCCATCCAGCAAGGTCAGCAGCAGCTAAGTGAACTGCGTGCCAACGAATCCCGTCTGCGTAACAGCATTGCCCGTGCGGAAGCCGCGGCGAAAGCGCGTGCTGAACGAGAAGCGCGTGAGGCCCAGGCGGTTCGCGACCGCCAGAAAGAAGCGACGCGCAAAGGCACCACCTACAAACCGACCGAAAGCGAAAAATCGCTGATGTCCCGAACTGGTGGTCTGGGTGCGCCGCGTGGTCAGGCATTCTGGCCGGTTCGCGGGCCGACGCTGCATCGCTATGGCGAGCAGCTACAGGGTGAATTACGCTGGAAAGGGATGGTTATCGGTGCCTCTGAAGGTACTGAAGTTAAAGCAATTGCCGACGGTCGAGTGATTCTGGCTGACTGGCTGCAAGGTTACGGTCTGGTGGTGGTGGTTGAGCACGGTAAAGGCGACATGAGTCTTTACGGCTATAATCAGAGCGCACTGGTGAGCGTTGGTTCGCAGGTTCGCGCGGGCCAGCCAATTGCACTGGTGGGCAGCAGTGGCGGTCAGGGTCGGCCTTCACTCTATTTCGAAATTCGCCGCCAGGGTCAGGCGGTCAATCCACAGCCGTGGTTGGGAAGATAAGTTTTGTTTCCATTTCGTCGTAACGTTCTTGCATTTGCCGCTCTGTTGGCGCTCTCCTCCCCCGTACTTGCTGGCAAACTTGCCATCGTCATTGATGATTTTGGGTATCGCCCGCACAACGAAAACCAGGTGCTGGCGATGCCCTCCGCTATCTCCGTCGCTGTATTACCCGATTCACCGCACGCCAGAGAGATGGCGACCAAAGCGCATAACAGCGGGCACGAAGTGTTGATTCATCTCCCGATGGCACCACTGAGTAAACAGCCGCTGGAGAAAAATACGCTGCGCCCGGAGATGAGCAGCGACGAAATTGAGCGCATTATTCGTAGTGCGGTCAATAACGTGCCCTATGCCGCAGGGATCAACAACCACATGGGTAGCAAGATGACCTCTAACCTGTTTGGTATGCAGAAAGTGATGCAGGCACTGGAGCGTTACAATCTTTACTTCCTCGACAGCGTAACCATCGGTAATACCCAGGCGATGCGCGCCGCGCAAGGTACTGGCGTGAAGGTTATTAAACGGAAGGTGTTCCTCGACGATTCGCAGAACGAAGCGGACATCCGTGTGCAATTTAATCGCGCAATTGATCTGGCGCGTCGCAACGGTTCAACCATTGCCATTGGGCATCCTCACCCTTTAACGGTACGCGTGCTACAACAGATGGTTTATAACCTGCCGCCAGACATTACGCTGGTGAAAGCCAGCAGCTTGCTGAATGAACCGCAGGTTGATACTTCTACACCGCCGAAAAACGCTGTGCCTGATGCACCGCGTAATCCGTTCCGTGGCGTGAAGCTGTGCAAACCGAAGAAACCGATAGAACCTGTTTATGCTAATCGCTTCTTTGAAGTATTAAGCGAAAGCATCAGCCAGAGCACGCTGATCGTTTACTTCCAGCATCAGTGGCAAGGCTGGGGCAAACAGCCCGAAGCGGCGAAGTTTAACGCTAGCGCAAATTAAAGGCGCTACGCGTAATGCGATGGTGCGACCGCGTTTTGTCGCGCCATTGCCATAAGCGGAAAGACCACAGTAACGCCTGGTAACCGACCTTCACGCTGCGCACATTGGTAATCAGGCGCTTATACATACCGGAAGTAAATATCTCGGCAATCATCCGTTGGCGGGTAAGAATATCCGGCTCTTTGCGCACCGCATGGCAAACACGCAATGCTTCGTAAGTTATTTGCTGATGAAATTCCGGATAAATCGTAATTTTGTCGGCATAATTTCGATTTAATTTCTCCAGCAGGCGGGTAATCTTAATATAGTGACGTTGATAATTAAGGTTTTTATTCCCTTGTCTATGCAACCGACTCACTGACGTATTATGCAGATAATATTTATATAATGATTGCTCGGTATATCGCGCACGCAGCGCGTTAAACATGAATTCTGTTGTCCAGACAATATCCTGATGATGTAATCCGGCAATAAATTTAATGTTATTTTTAACAATAACATCACGGCGATAAACCCCCATCCAGACAACGTGAGTCCAACGGCGCGAAGAAAGCCCCATCCGCAGCCAGTCCGGGCCGGTTAATACGCCGGTTGAGCGAAGGCGATCGCTGGGGATGGATTGCCAGGTTTCTCCCGTCTCACGAAAAGACCAGTCAGCGTTGCACTGCGCCACGTCGAGGTCGTCCTCTAACGCCATGGTCATCAGCGTTTCGTACATGGTGGGATAGACCTCATCGTCAGCATCGACAAAAGCGACATATTTGCCCGTCGCCACCTCGATCCCACGATTACGCGCTACCGATGCGCCAGCATTCGCCTGATGCAACAAACGAACGTGCGGATAGTTTTCTGCGTAATGCTTTGCTATTTCAACAGAATTATCCGTTGAACCATCGTTAATAATAATGATTTCCAGAGCAGTCCAGGTTTGCGTAATTAAAGATTCCATACAAGTGCGGAAATCATCGCCCGCATTATATAACGGAATAATAACACTAAGTTTATTGGTGCTGTTCATCATAAATTACCGACGACCTCTGAAGTTATCCTGACGTTTTACAGGCTTTGTATTAAGAAACTATTAAGCCTGTGAGATATTATTTTTACAGGTGAGAGAGTCACTTCAGGGTAGAGAGATAATGAGAACAGCTATATAAGAGATCAGCGCAATTACGAACTCTTTATTACACTGACAGGATTTTACATATTCAACAGATTATCCCCAGATAAAAGGGCTGGAATACCAGCCCTTGTTCGTGTTAATCCCAGCTCAGAATTACTTTCCCGGACTGGCCCGAACGCATAGCGTCAAAGCCCTTCTGGAAATCATCGATAGAGAAACGATGGGTAATGATCGGCGAGAGATCGAGGCCAGACTGAATCAGCGCCGCCATCTTGTACCAGGTTTCAAACATCTCACGACCGTAAATACCTTTAATGAACAAGCCTTTAAAGATCACTTTGGTCCAGTCGATAGACATATCAGACGGCGGAATACCCAGCATCGCAATACGGCCGCCGTGGTTCATGGTGTCAAGCATGGTACGAAACGCTGGCGGCGCACCGGACATTTCCAGACCGACATCAAAGCCTTCGGTCATGCCCAGTTCAGCCATCACATCATTAAGGTTTTCTTTCGCGACGTTAACCGCACGGGTGATACCCATTTTGCGCGCCAGCTCAAGGCGGTATTCGTTAACATCAGTGATCACCACATTGCGTGCACCAACGTGTTTCGCCACCGCCGCAGCCATAATACCTATCGGACCTGCACCAGAGACCAGCACATCCTCGCCAACCAGATCGAACGACAGCGCGGTATGCACGGCGTTACCGAAGGGATCAAAAATGGAAGCCAGGTCGTCGGAGATATTGTCTGGGATTTTGAAGGCGTTGAACGCCGGGATCACCAGATATTCGGCGAAGCAGCCCGGACGGTTAACGCCGACGCCGATCGTGTTGCGGCACAGATGGGTACGACCGCCACGACAGTTGCGACAGTGACCGCAGGTGATATGGCCTTCGCCAGAAACGCGATCGCCGATTTTGAAGCCTTTCACTTCCTGACCAATACCTACCACTTCACCGACATATTCATGGCCTACGACCATCGGCACCGGGATGGTTTTTTGCGACCACTCATCCCAGTTATAGATGTGAACGTCAGTCCCGCAGATGGCTGTTTTACGGATTTTAATCAGCAGATCGTTATGCCCGAGTTCCGGTACAGGGACGTCGGCCATCCAGATGCCCTCTTCCGCTTTCAGTTTGGATAACGCTTTCATCTCACATCCTCAGGCGATAACGCCCAGTTGTTTACCAATACGCGTGAATGCTTCTACTGCACGCGTAATTTGCTCAGGGGTATGCGCCGCAGACATCTGGGTACGAATACGCGCCTGACCTTTCGGAACGACCGGATAGAAGAAACCGGTGACGTAAATGCCCTCTTTTTGCAGCTCTCGGGCAAATTTCTGCGCCACTACCGCATCACCAAGCATGACCGGAATAATGGCGTGATCGGCTCCCGCCAGGGTAAAGCCCGCCGCCGACATTTGCTCACGGAACTGACGCGCGTTCGCCCACAGACGGTCACGCAGTTCGCTGCCCGCTTCGACCATCTCCAGTACTTTGATGGACGCGGCAACAATGGCCGGTGCCAGCGAGTTGGAGAACAGGTACGGACGAGAACGCTGGCGCAGCCACTCAACCACCTCTTTGCGCGCCGCGGTATAACCACCAGAAGCCCCGCCCAGCGCTTTACCAAGCGTACCGGTGATAATATCGACCCGGCCCATCACATCGCAGTATTCATGGGAACCACGACCATTTTCACCGACAAAACCGACCGCGTGGGAGTCATCCACCATCACCAAGGCATCGTATTTATCTGCCAGATCGCAAACGCCTTTCAGGTTGGCAATCACGCCGTCCATTGAGAACACACCATCGGTGGCAATCAGCACATGACGCGCACCGGCTTCACGCGCTTCTTTCAGACGTGCTTCCAGCTCCTGCATATCGTTGTTGGCATAGCGATAGCGTTTAGCTTTGCACAGACGCACACCATCAATAATAGACGCGTGGTTCAGTGCGTCGGAGATAATAGCGTCTTCCGCACCCAGCAGCGTTTCAAACAGTCCACCGTTAGCATCAAAGCAGGAAGAGTAGAGAATCGCATCTTCCATCCCCAGGAATGCCGCCAGTTTTTGTTCAAGCTCTTTATGGCTGTCCTGAGTGCCGCAAATAAAACGCACCGAAGCCATGCCGAAACCGTGAGAATCCATTCCCGCCTTTGCTGCCGCAATCAGATCCGGATGATTCGCCAGCCCGAGATAGTTGTTGGCACAAAAGTTAATGACGTGGCTTCCATCAGCCACAGTGATATCTGCTTGCTGCGCAGACGTAATAATGCGCTCTTCTTTAAACAACCCTTCCGCCCGTGCGGTTTCCAGATCGTTGGTTAACTGCTGATAAAATTCTCCACGCATTGCGATTCTCCAGACAGGGCAAATTCCAGCACATATTACCCAAACTTATACGTCGCGAGAGATGACGCGTTAACACTTCTGCAAAATTCAGGATAAATAACGTCCATCAATCTCACTTTTGGCGAATGGCTGAAGCCAACGCCGTATAGTGATATGATAGAAGTATTCGTGTCTGAGATTGTCTCTGACTCCATAATTCGAAGGTTACAGTTATGATCATCGTTACCGGCGGCGCGGGCTTTATCGGCAGCAACATCGTTAAGGCCCTGAATGATAAAGGCATCACCGATATTCTGGTGGTGGACAACCTGAAAGACGGCACCAAGTTTGTGAACCTGGTGGATCTGGATATCGCGGACTATATGGATAAGGAAGACTTCCTGATCCAGATTATGGCTGGCGAAGAGTTCGGCGATGTCGAAGCGATTTTCCACGAAGGCGCATGCTCTTCCACCACCGAGTGGGACGGCAAGTATATGATGGATAACAACTATCAATACTCCAAGGAGCTGCTGCACTACTGCCTGGAGCGCGAAATCCCGTTCCTGTACGCTTCTTCCGCAGCCACCTACGGCGGACGCACCTCCGACTTTATTGAATCCCGCGAGTACGAAAAACCGTTGAACGTCTACGGTTACTCAAAATTCCTGTTTGATGAATATGTTCGCCAAATCCTGCCTGAAGCGAACTCGCAGATTGTTGGCTTCCGCTATTTCAACGTTTATGGACCGCGTGAAGGCCATAAAGGCAGCATGGCGAGCGTCGCTTTCCATCTCAACACTCAGCTTAACAACGGTGAATCACCGAAGCTGTTTGAAGGTAGCGAGAACTTCAAACGTGACTTCGTCTATGTGGGCGACGTGGCAGATGTAAACCTGTGGTTCCTGGAAAATGGCGTTTCCGGTATCTTCAACCTCGGTACTGGTCGTGCGGAATCCTTCCAGGCCGTAGCAGATGCTACTCTGGCTTATCACAAGAAAGGCCAGATCGAATACATTCCGTTCCCGGATAAGCTGAAAGGCCGCTACCAGGCGTTCACTCAGGCAGATCTGACAAATCTGCGCGCGGCGGGTTACGACAAACCGTTCAAAACCGTTGCTGAAGGTGTAACGGAATACATGGCCTGGCTGAATCGCGACGCATAAGAGCTCTGCATGAAAATACTGGTGATCGGCCCGTCTTGGGTTGGCGACATGATGATGTCGCAAAGTCTCTATCGCACGCTCCAGGCGCGCTATCCCCAGGCGATAATCGATGTGATGGCACCGGCATGGTGCCGTCCATTATTATCGCGGATGCCGGAAGTTAACGAAGCTATCCCTATGCCTCTCGGTCACGGAGCGCTGGAAATCGGCGAACGCCGCAAACTGGGTCATAGCCTGCGTGAAAAGCGCTACGACCGCGCCTACGTCTTACCCAACTCCTTCAAATCTGCATTAGTGCCTTTCTTCGCGGGTATTCCTCATCGCACCGGCTGGCGCGGCGAGATGCGCTACGGTTTACTCAACGATGTACGCGTGCTCGATAAAGAAGCCTGGCCGCTAATGGTGGAACGCTATGTCGCGCTGGCCTATGACAAAGGCATTATGCGTACCGCACAAGATCTGCCGCAGCCATTGTTATGGCCGCAGTTGCAGGTGAGCGAAGGTGAAAAATCATATACCTGTAATCAATTTTCGCTTTCATCAGAACGTCCGATGATTGGCTTTTGCCCGGGTGCGGAGTTTGGTCCGGCAAAACGCTGGCCACACTACCACTATGCGGAACTGGCAAAGCAGCTGATTGATGAAGGTTATCAGGTGGTTCTGTTTGGCTCTGCGAAAGATCATGAAGCGGGCAATGAGATTCTTGCCGCTTTGAATACCGAGCAGCAGGCATGGTGTCGGAACCTGGCGGGGGAAACACAGCTTGATCAAGCGGTTATCCTGATTGCAGCCTGTAAAGCCATTGTCACTAACGATTCTGGCCTGATGCACGTTGCGGCGGCGCTCAATCGTCCGCTGGTTGCCCTGTATGGTCCAAGTAGCCCGGACTTCACACCGCCGCTATCCCATAAAGCGCGCGTGATCCGTCTGATTACCGGCTATCACAAAGTGCGTAAAGGTGACGCTGCGGAGGGTTATCACCAGAGCTTGATCGACATTACTCCCCAGCGCGTACTGGAAGAACTCAACACGCTATTGTTACAAGAGGAAGCCTGACGGATGCGGGTTTTGATCGTTAAAACATCGTCGATGGGCGATGTTCTCCATACGTTGCCCGCACTCACTGATGCCCAGCAGGCAATCCCAGGGATTAAGTTTGACTGGGTGGTGGAAGAAGGGTTCGCACAGATTCCTTCCTGGCACGCTGCCGTTGAGCGAGTTATTCCTGTGGCAATACGTCGCTGGCGTAAAGCCTGGTTCTCGGCCCCCATAAAAGCTGAACGCAAAGCGTTTCGTGAAGCGCTACAAGCAGAGAACTATGACGCAGTTATCGACGCTCAGGGGCTGGTAAAAAGCGCGGCACTGGTGACACGTCTGGCGCATGGCGTAAAGCATGGATTGGACTGGCAAACCGCTCGCGAACCTTTAGCCAGCCTGTTTTACAATTGTAAGCATCATATTGCAAAACAGCAGCACGCCGTAGAACGCACCCGCGAACTGTTTGCCAAAAGTTTGGGCTATAGCAAACCGCAAACCCAGGGCGATTATGCTATCGCACAGCATTTTCTGACGAACCTGCCTACAGATGCTGGCGAATATGCCGTATTTCTTCATGCGACGACCCGTGATGATAAACACTGGCCGGAAGAACACTGGCGAGAATTGATTGGTTTACTGGCTGATTCAGGAATACGGATTAAACTTCCGTGGGGCGCGCCGCATGAGGAAGAACGGGCGAAACGACTGGCGGAAGGATTTGATTATGTTGAAGTATTGCCGAAGATGAGTCTGGAAGGCGTTGCCCGCGTGCTGGCCGGGGCTAAATTTGTAGTGTCGGTGGATACGGGGTTAAGCCATTTAACGGCGGCACTGGATAGACCCAATATCACGGTTTATGGACCAACCGATCCGGGATTAATTGGTGGGTATGGGAAGAATCAGATGGTTTGTAGGGCTCCGGGGAATGAGTTGTCTCAATTGACAGCAAATGCTGTTAAGCGATTCATTGAAGAAAACGCTGAAAACGCTGCTATGATTTAAATTACAACCCCTTAATAGATAATTTTGAAATAAAATCAGCCTCCTTGCTGATTTTATTTCATATATTCATTACTTATCTAATAAATATTGGTCTGATTGTGCTTTAAAATAAGCACAAAGCAATATTATGGTGACAAACACAGCAGTCGGAACCGGTTTAGAAAAGAGTATTACATCACTTAGGCCTACTACCAGTAGTGAAAAAAGCAAGATTAAAATATAAGGTTCTTTAGCAGTTCTTAAGGCATATATGAGTATTGCTGAAAATGCTAAAATTGTTAATACAACTCCAGGAATACCACGCGTTGATAACGTATCTATGAGATCGTTATGCAAATGAGAATCTACAAAGGGTAAAGCGCCACTCAATCTAGGCTCTTTTTCTTCTAGCTCATGTATTTTTTCTGCACGTTTTTCCAGTGATTGTCCTATTGGAGAATATGTTTTTAAGCCAACTTCATACATTGCCAAACGGGCACCGACTGAAGTTCTGGTGTTATCATGCGAATAATTAACTAAATCGTTATTTAAGTCATTCATTCTCATAAGCAATGTATCTTTAAAAGAAAATACACCTGCTAATAATGCAATCGCAATAAAACAATATAACTTATAATTAATTCGCTTATTAATATAACTATCCATTACGATTAATATTAACGCAAAGAATGGAAACACTAATATGGCTGCACGCGTCTCAGTTACTATGACAGCACATAAGCTAAGCATGAAGTTAATTGTATATAATGTTGTTTTATGTCTAAAGTCGGATTTTAAAATGAGAATTGATGCCAGTAAAGAAGGAAAAAGGATGATGTAGCCTGCTGTTGTAGCGTGGGAAGCTGATAATGCAACACGGTCGACGTTTAAATAGAAATGTTGCCACATGGCATGCGCAAAAAAAAGTAACTGCGTTGCCAGGGATGCGAACAGAATTAGTTTCCCAAATTTTATTTTTGTTCTCATCTCATTTTTAGCAAAAAGAACTAAGAAAATAAAAGCGCTACACAAGGCAATTTTTCCAGTTTCCATTGGGCCACGATATGCATTGGTATAAACAGAGCCTGAAACTTTATAATGTGAATACCAGATGATATTTACGATACCCAAAAGACATAATGAGATGAAAATTAACAAAGTAGGATTATTAGTTATTGTTTTTTTTGGTGTCGCAAGAAAATACAATGCAGATATAATTCCAGCTGCATGAAGAAACTTTGTTGCAACATCATCCCATAAAGACAAAGTCATTAAAGAAAAAATACATAATATGAGAATTAAAGACTTTATACCAGAATTAATTTCATTCCAACAAAACGACATATAATTTCAACCTATGCTACGAGGATGGGTTATTTAATGCAAGATCTAACGTTTATTCTTTTTTCTATTTACCAGTCTTACCAACCTCCAGAGAATATAATTTTTTGATGCTAATATTTTTGCTCGTCTCTTATCTCTCTTGCCAGGAAGATTACAATCTCTTAATTCTTTTCCATTGCTTTCAACTAATTGATTCAATAGTTTAAAATCACCATTAAGTAGAACATTCCATAAATAACGAGTTTTATGATAAGCTCTATTTTGACTCAATAATGTATGAATTTCTTCTTTCCGGTTACCTTTATATAACTGCATCACAGAAGAGTAGATTCTTTCGTGCGCAAATGACTCATGTCGATAATGAGTGATGGTTCTACATGTGTTCATTAAGGAATTTTCTCTATAGTTATGCTTATACATATAATATGGAACCGCATACATATCGCATGTAATTAGCAGTCGATAGATAAAATCAAGATCTTCTCCTAGTCGTAAATCTTCATCAAAAAAAAGATTATTCTCTTCCAGAAGTTGTTTTCTTATAAACAAGCACCCTATATGGAATCTAACCTTTTTATAAAAAAAGTCGAAAAGTAAAGATCCTTCATTAAACTCTGTATTTATAGGTGAGTAAGTAACACCATCTTTTATATAATGGCCATAAAGCCCACAATAAATCGCATCCCCTCCCGTCTCATGTTGTCTGGTATACATCTTCAGCAGATAGTTAGGATCTATCTCATCATCATCATCCATAAAACATATAAACTGTCCTTGCGCCTTGCGGATACCTGTATTCCTGGCAGACGAAACACCGCCATTTTCTTTATTGATAATAATTAATCGAGAGTGGGTTAACCCATACTCTCTCAAAACGTTTGATGTGTTATCTTTAGAACCATCATTAACAATAACAATTTCAAAATTTGGGTAAGTTTGTTTTTCTAATTTCGTTAGAGTTTCAGTAATGTAATCAGATGAATTATACGTCGGTATTATTATGGATACTAAAGGGTAATCATTGCTCATCGTGTTCTCTTGCCTGAACTAATAAAATATGATAGTACTCATCCTTAATTATTATTGTAACTCAGACATCCATGATTTTTATTATTATCCAAATAGTTTTCTTTTATACTTATTTAATTTAAATTTAATGAAGTAAATAAAAGCGTTAAACGTATCACCATTTTTCTTTGCATGTTGATATTTCACTTGATACTGCTTTTCATTCGTGGCTGGAATAAACGCCACATCATTCCAGCAAGAATCCTGATAAGCCTCATTAAAATACTTCTGGCAGGGATAATTCGTCCAGTCGTTCCAGGGCTTCGTTACGCCAACATAATGAATCAGCTTAGTATCATCGGTAATGGTCTTTTTATAATCTTCATCGCTTTTATTTTTTAACTCATAGTCAATGCCATAAAAGCAATCATAATCGCCGCTAATAAAATTACAATGACCAAAGAACAGAATATTTAAAATATCCTGATCAAGGCATTTATACTTCGTGTGCTGCGGGTCACTTGCCAGCATAGCAATGGCTTTATTCATAAAATCATTTTTCGCCCATGCTTCAAGCTGCAGATATACTACACCGGCGTTGAAATAATTCCCTGGAAGTCCCTCTATAGCCAGACGCTTCGCTGGTTTTTCCTGCATAAAAGGCACATCTTTAATAACAGCTGCGAACTTATCCTCATCAAAATTAATATCAAGCAATCCAGCTAATGAGCCTTTACAGATGACATCAGCATCGATATATAACAGATTTTCAATAGTTTCACTCAAATACTGGAACGCAACTAAACGGAAGAATGTTGCATAAGACCACTGTTTCAGGCTGGGGAAGATATCAATAAAGGCATTGGAGACTTTATAAATTATTACTTCAACGTTAGCATTTTTGCTGGTAAAAGCATTAACACGTTGTAGATAATCTTCATCAATGTAGTCGGTAAAGAGATGAAACTTAACCGCAAGGTCCGGGTTATGCATAACAACTGATTGCATAGATACTGCCGCACCAAATAAAAAGTTACGGTCAATACCGTAAGCGATATTTAACACACGATCGGTGTTAGCAATTTCCCCAGAGACAGCGACTTCAGTAATACTCTCAGCTAATAAATCCATGTTGGTTCCGTTTTGACTGTGTGGTTTACGCTTTGCCTTTTAATTTTTTAATAAATTTGCGTAGTTTGGTTCTGTAGATTACTGAATAGTAGCCATAATCTTTTATTTCGTTGGCAATACCCAGGTGACGTTCCATGGCCAGACGATCACGAGCTTTACGCTCTGCCGTACAGCTTTTACCGGATAGGTCAATTATCCTGACACCATCTTTACTAACGATAAAGTTACCCCGGTGTGGGTCGCCCGATAGCATATTTAAGGCATGCAATTTTTCCATTGAAGCCTTAATTTCTGCTTTAACATTTTCTGGAATAATCGGCATATCATTGAGCTCTACGCCCTCGACATACTCGATAAGCATGATAAAAACACTGGCATAGTTGAAAATTTTACGCTCAGCCAGAAAATAAAAATCATTAGGAAAAGTAAGACCTGCACTTCTGACACGATCGGTTTCAACGATCAAATTCTGATAGTAGTCACCTTTTACAAAAGATTTTAAAAAACGTTCATTCCTTTTCGTTTTCGGAGCAAAGACTTTAAAAACATAGCGACCATATTTCGTATCAATCAACGATACTTTGGTATCATCAATATTACATAATACTTTTACTGTTTTAAAATTATAGGCCAGTATTTCATCAAAGATTTCTTTATATTTATTATCATTATCTTTATAATAAAATGAGAAGCCGCGATAACGTATACTTGTAATCATAAGAGTAATTTATTTCTTAAGCTTGTACTTAATTAATGAAGTTATGCCTTTTATATACTCACCATGGGCAAACAGATGCTTATATTGTTTCTGCATTTCTGCAACAGTCCGCGCCTCTTTAAGAGGATATTTCTTCCAGGGAGATTGTTCACGCGCGATATTAAAGTATGATGCAGACGGATATCCAGCCCAGCTATGCCATGGTTTAGTTATCCCTGTATAGTGAATCAACACTGTTTTATCGGTAATGGTTTGCTGATACTTTCGATGACTACGATCATAAAGTTCGTTTTTCAGGGTATAAATAGTATCAAAATCCTTCGCAAGGTAGATATTATTCATATTAAATGCGATATTCAACGCATCCTGATCTAAATATTTAAGAGAGCCATATTTAGTTTCCCCTCGTAAAAGTTTGAGTAAATACGGTGTCAAATTTGCTTCATGCCATTTTTTAAGATTGACATAGATAACGCCTGCATTGAAATAACGTCCATTCATTTCGGGAATGTTGAGGCGTTTTGCACATGCCGCCTGAGTACTATCATTGTCAGGAATGACCGCAGCAAACTCATCTTTAAATATAATTTCTGTGAGAGGTTTCAGGCTTCCTTTACAAACAACATCGGCATCCAGATACAGCAGTGTGGAAATACTTTCACTCAGATATTCAAAAGACAATACCCTGAAGTATGTCGCGTATGACCAAAACTGTGACGTCGGCAGATCAGCAAAGTATTTGGGGTCAATTAAATATACAATAATTGAGGTATTAAATTGTTTTGCTGTTTCATTAAATGACTTTAAATAATCATCATCCACATAATCAGTGAAAACATGAAAGACAAAATTAATATCTGAATTATTAATCAAAACGGAAGAAATTGAAACGCCAGCACCATACAAAAAATTCTTATCGATACCGTAGGAAACATTTAGCTCTGGGACGTTTTCTTTTTTATTATCTGCTAAATACGAAAACCGTTCTTTTATAAATTCATTCATTTAACTTTTCTCAATTTCATTTTATTATCTTTAAATAAAAATAATAAATATAATTCATTATCCCGTTAATTGGTTTATTTTGTTTAAAATTATGCTTGGCGCAATAACGAGCATAGTTTGAGTTAACTGGCCGCATTAACGGTTCATTTTTCCAGGGCGATGCTTCTTTGGCTTTGATAAAAGGTTGCGCACTTGGATAACCGGCCCAGTAATGCCAGGGTTTTGTCGGGCCGACATAATGAATTAATACGGTTTCATCATTAATTGGACAAACAAATGATTTTTTTAATTCATAATTTAAACTAAATTGCGTATTGTATTTAGCATCAATGAATTTAACTTTCCCTAACAGGATAAGATTAAGGATATCTTGATCCATATAGGTGAAACGGGAAACTATGGCTTTATCAGCAAGCATCGACATCGCTTTAGCAGAAACGGACTCCTGCGCCCACGCTAGTGTATTAATTAACAGGACACCTGAATTAAAGTAGCCCTTTTCAAGTTCATTACACTGCAGACTTTGACCCCGTAACGACCACCAGTTAGCATCGCGTTCAGTAACAACAGCAGCAACGTTATTGGCAAGATCCATTGTTATCAGCGGCTTTAAGTTTCCCTGACAGGCGATATCAGCATCCAGGTAAAGGATCTTATCTTGTTGATCAATAAAGTAATCTGCAATTACAAAACGGAAATACATGGCAATAGACCAATTTTTGGTCGTCGGTAATGCCTTAAGCCGTTCACAATTTACTAGATGGATCTGGATACAGGTACGATAGCTTTTCGCCAATTGGGCTAAACGCTGGATATCGGCTTCAGGGATATCATCAATAAAAACGTGGAAAACAAAACTCACGTCGTTGTTATGTAACAAAACTGACGTGATTGAAACACCACAACCAAAAAGAAAGTTTTTATCAATGCCATAAGCAACATGGAATGATGATGCCACTGACGCCGCTGGCCTTTCATCGAAGATGATTGTCTTATTGATCATCTCTTGTGGATTAAAATAGTGGGCACTCATATTTCTCTCCGGAAATTACAACGATTTTCGAATCGTTCTTTCCCTGATTTTTGTGGCTTTTGCTTCTGCTTGCGACAGCAGTCCTTGTTCCTGCTTGAGAATGTCTTTAAGCGGGGCGGCAAAATACACTTTCATAAACCGCCAGATATCCCGCTGAGTCAGGCCAATATTCATTGAAGAAAAATAAAGCCCTATAAGATCTTTATCGCGCCAACGACGTGGAACGCGCGTGCGAAGCTGCGCCCGGTGTAGGTCAATTACCGAAATTTTTAACTCCTCTTCCTTACCGGAAAAAGGCAAGTGCAGCAGGAAATGACAGATATAACAGTCACGGTGGTTAATGCCCGCAGCATGCATATCGCGCACCATCGTCGCGACACGCTTAATAAGCATACGCTTTACGCGAACATCTGGTGGGTTGGTCGCCCAGTCAGCACAGTAATCTTCCAGACTGATGGTTGGGGTCAGATCTTCGGTAATAATAAACGAGGTTCTGCTCAGCGGATTAATACCTTTTTCGCCAAATGCCACCCCATACATAGTATCAACGCCGACATCCCGCAGTCGATGAATCGCACTCCATTCGCGGTCTGCGCCTAATACTGGCATCCGCAATGAGAGTAAATTTTTGATTATCTCTTTCAGGGTCGTGCCGCGATGCCATTTGAGAAAATAGCTTTTGCCCGCCATTTCAAATCGCAGAGTGCGGCGAGTTTCCAGTTCACGAAAAACCTCACCCTGCAAGGTTTTAACTTCCTCAAAAGGATCTTTACCGCGCCATAACGTGGCAAACGGCTCTTTAAGTTCAACCATCCAGACCACCCGTTATGATATCCGCCGCTTTCTCTGGCAGACTGTATAAATCTTGTGTATCAGCATAATGTCGCGCATTTTCCGCCCAGGCCTGCGCAATGAAGATTGCGTTAACGCTTTGCGTAAAATCTCATTCAATGTTTCCTGGCGGAATGGCTCAGCAATAGCCTCGCCGCAATTGGCGTCGACAATATAATGCGCATAGCCACAAACGGCTGTTGTTAGTACCGGTAATCCTGCAGTAATCGCTTCCAGTAGCACAATTCCCGCTGCTTCCTGGTAGGCAGGATGCAGTAATAAATCCGCCGCCGCCATTAATTCCGAGACATCGTTGCGCCCCGAGAAGAAGTGAACATTACTGCGCACGCCGCGTTTTTCTGCCAGCGCCTCAAATTTTCGCGGTTTATCCTGTCCAACAACATATAGCAATGTGTTGTGGCGCAGCGAATCCGGTAACGAAGCAAGTGCTTCAATGGAACGATCGACACCTTTACGCGTGAAGTCTGAACCGACCTGCAACAATAAATATTGTTGTTCGGTTATTCCATTCTTCTTACGGAAGATTTCACGGCTATTAGCTGGCTGCTGGCTATATTTACGATCAGGATAAATCCCCGGTGGCAGAATATGAAAACGCTCCGCTTCAGTCTGATAATGTTTCTGGAAATCGGCGATTTGCTTATCTGTCAGCATCAGCAGCTGTGTCGGCTTGCCCTGTTCGAAGGTTGCCCGCTCAAAGGCGGCATAATGGCGATAACGTGACGTCAGGTGATAGAAAAAGCCTTTTTCCTGCGCGACTTTCTCGGCATAACAAACATCAGCGGCATAATAAACGTCCAGCCCCGGCATTTTGTTGAATCCAACGACTTTATCGACGGGATGTTCGCGTAAATGTTTTTGCACCCAGGCAAAATACTCCGCATTGCGCCCGTGATTGGTATGCGATTTAACCGGCACTTTGATCAGTTCAAATACATCAGGGTATTCGCCTTCCCACGACTGGGTATAAACCCGAACATGATGACCTCGGGCGGCGACTGTCTGAGCAATACGCATAAAATCGCGCTGCAAACCGCCAAAGGGAAAATATTTATATAAACAAAAAGCAACGATCATAACGACGTACCTGTCGTGGAGGAGGGCAGTAATTTATCGACAGCAGCAATGACATCTGCCGCCGGAATAACCGAAAGATACATCTCATTTCGGTCACGCTGATCGCGCGTTGGCATTTCCCGGTAATCTCCCGCCCAGAATTGAATCATGTTATTTGACCAGGGACGCCAGAAAATATGGTCTGTCGCACCAAACAGCGATATCAGCGGCGTATTAACTGCAGCGGCAATATGCGCCGGTGCGGAATCAACGCCAATAAACAGCTGCGCATGATCGATTAACGCACCAAGTTCCGGGAAGGTCACCTTTCCAGCCAGCGCCGTTACTGGTGGCGTCTGGCATCCCTGCGCAATTTCATTGACGCAGGCCAGATCGTCTTTATCTGGGCCGGACGTCAGAACAACTTCATAACCACGAGCATGTAAGGCATCAATCACAGCGGAAAACTTGGCGTTGTCCCAGCATTTGAAGATTTGCCGCGCCGTAGGTTGGATAACCACATAATTTTGTCCAACACCAGCGTGATCAAGTTCGCGACGCATACGTTTCCAGCTTGCAGGCGGGTAACTCATGGTTGTCTGCTTCACCAACGAATCAACTCCCAATGGGGTCAGCACGGATAAGTTACTTTCCACCACATTTCCACCCTGCAACGGCACCAAATGGGTGAAACTTTTACGCCAAAAAGCAGACTGCCGATGATGATAATCCTGGGAAATTTTCACACGGGCATTTAATAAGCGAACCAGTATAGCAACCATCCATTGATCGGTGAGATTGACGATAAGGTCATACTTATTGGCACGTAATACCTTGATGAGATGAAAAAAGTTGGCAATTTTTTCTGAGGCTTTTGCTTTTTTATTTTTTATGCCGTAGAGCGCGTTAATCTCTGGATTTTCAGACAGGATCGGGATGGTGTCCTGATAAAGCAGCACATCGATTTTTGCGTCAGGGTAATTTTTTTTCAGCGAACTAATGACGGGAGTAGTTAATAACATATCCCCATGAAAACGCATCTTAATGAGCAAAATTCTTCGAAATAGCTTATCCACAAGTAACTCTTTTTGTTGAGATTATCCGATTAAGGTGAAGCAGAAAAAGCACGCTACCGCCCCAGGCTCAACAGCTACCTGAATACTGATACCGCACTGATATTGACGCGCTAGTGTATCACTTCTTTCGCGGCAATCCGACCCGAATGATTTTTAAGCACATTGTTGATTTTCAATAAAGAAATCAATCAAATAAAATCATTAGCAACCATATTCTTTCACTGTTGCTCTGCGATTCCTTCCTGCACGTACAGCAGAAATCAATGAATCGCATAAAAATACAAAAAAAGTATAGATGTTCAGCAAGAATTGGCGGGTAAATTGCTATTTAAGTCAAAAACGGGAAAAGTAATGGTAAAGCCACAGCTAAATACATAGAATCCCCAGCACATCCATAAGTCAGCTATTTACTATGCTCGAATTGCTTTACACCGCCCTTCTCTACCTTATTCAGCCGCTGATCTGGATACGGCTCTGGGTGCGCGGACGTAAGGCTCCGGCCTATCGAAAACGCTGGGGTGAACGTTACGGTTTTTACCGCCATCTGCTAAAACCAGGCGGCATTATGCTGCACTCCGTCTCCGTCGGTGAAACTCTGGCGGCGATCCCGTTGGTGCGCGCGCTGCGTCATCGTTATCCTGATTTACCGATTACCGTTACAACCATGACGCCAACCGGTTCGGAGCGCGTACAATCGGCTTTCGGGAAGGATGTTCAGCACGTTTATCTGCCGTATGACCTGCCCGATGCACTTAATCGTTTCCTGAATAAAGTCGACCCTAAACTGGTGTTGATTATGGAAACCGAACTATGGCCTAACCTGATTGCGGCGCTACATAAACGTAAAATTCCGCTGGTGATCGCGAACGCGCGACTCTCTGCCCGCTCGGCCGCAGGTTATGCCAAACTGGGTAAATTCGTCCGTCGCTTGCTGCGTCGTATTACGCTGATTGCCGCCCAAAATGAAGAAGATGGTGCACGTTTTGTGGCGCTGGGCGCAAAAAATAACCAGGTAACCGTTACCGGTAGCCTGAAATTCGATATTTCTGTAACGCCGCAGTTGGCTGCTAAAGCCGTGACGCTGCGCCGCCAGTGGGCACCACACCGCCCGGTATGGATTGCCACCAGCACTCACGAAGGTGAAGAGAGTGTGGTGATCGCCGCACATCAGGTATTGTTACAGCAATTCCCGAATTTATTGCTCATCCTGGTACCCCGTCATCCAGAACGCTTCCCGGATGCGATTAACCTTGTCCGCCAGGCTGGACTAAGCTATATCACACGCTCTTCAGGGGAAGTCCCCTCCACCAGCACGCAGGTTGTGGTTGGCGATACGATGGGCGAGTTGATGTTACTGTACGGCATTGCCGATCTCGCCTTTGTTGGCGGTTCACTGGTTGAACGTGGTGGGCATAATCCGCTGGAAGCTGCCGCACACGCTATTCCGGTATTGATGGGGCCGCATACTTTTAATTTTAAAGACATTTGCGCGCGGCTGGAGCAGGCAAGCGGGCTGATTACCGTTACCGATGCCACTACGCTTGCAAAAGAGGTTTCCTCTTTACTCACCGACGCCGATTACCGTAGTTTCTATGGCCGTCATGCCGTTGAAGTACTGTATCAAAACCAGGGCGCGCTACAGCGCCTGCTTCAACTGCTGGAACCTTACCTGCCACCGAAAACGCATTGAGGTTGTTATGCAAAAACGGGCGATTTATCCGGGTACTTTCGATCCCATTACCAATGGTCATATCGATATCGTGACGCGCGCCACGCAAATGTTCGATCACGTTATTCTGGCGATTGCCGCCAGCCCCAGTAAAAAACCGATGTTTACCCTGGAAGAGCGTGTGGCGCTGGCACAGCAGGCAACCGCGCATCTGGGGAACGTGGAAGTAGTTGGGTTTAGTGATTTGATGGCGAACTTCGCCCGTAATCAACACGCTACGGTGCTGATTCGTGGCCTGCGTGCGGTGGCGGATTTTGAATATGAAATGCAGCTGGCGCATATGAATCGCCACTTAATGCCGGAACTGGAAAGTGTGTTTCTGATGCCGTCGAAAGAGTGGTCGTTTATCTCTTCATCGTTGGTGAAAGAGGTGGCGCGCCATCAGGGCGATGTCACCCATTTCCTGCCGGAGAATGTCCATCAGGCGCTGATGGCGAAGTTAGCGTAGCGTTTATGCCGGATGGTATGCGATCCGGCGTGCATGAATTACTTCTGGCACTGCCGACAATAAAACGTTGCCCGCTGCGCATGTTTAGTCGCCACAATCGGCGTACCGCACACCCGACACGGCTCACCTTTTCGCCCGTAAACCTGCAATTCCTGAGCGAAATAGCCCGGTTTACCATCACTTTGCAGAAAATCTTTCAGCGTTGTACCACCCTGCTCAATCGAACGCAGCAACACCGCTTTAATCACCCGAGCTAACAATTCACACTCTGCCAGCGACAGTGATGACGCCAGCCGATCCGGATGGATCCCCGCCGCAAACAGTGATTCGCTGGCATAGATATTCCCTACCCCTACCACCAGCTTGTTATCCATCAGCCACGGTTTAATCGCCGTTTTTTTCTTCGCGCACTTCTGATGCAGATACTCACCATTGAAATCGTCGCTAAGCGGCTCCGGTCCAAGATGGGCCAGCACATTATGCCCTTCCAGCTCTTTGGTCCACAGCCAGGCACCAAAGCGGCGCGGATCGGTGTAGCGCAGCACTTTGCCGTTGCTCATCACCAAATCCACATGGTCATGCTTTTCAGGGGGAAGTTCTTCTGGAAGGATGCGCAGGCTGCCAGACATCCCTAAATGAATGATAATCCAGCCCTCAGGCAGCTCCAGCAGCAGATATTTAGCCCGCCGCTGCACGCTAAGCACTGGTTGGTCGCTTAAACGGTAGATCTCTTCTGAAACCGGCCAGCGCAAGCGTCCGTTGCGCACCACTGCATGAAGAATGGTTGCACCAACGAGATGCGGTTCTATGCCGCGGCGGCTGGTTTCAACTTCGGGTAATTCAGGCATAGCATCTCCAGGAATGAACAGATGCAGTCAATATGGGGGCAAGCAGATAACAAAAAACCCCGCCGGAGCGAGGTTTTTTGTTACATCAAAGCGAGAATTATTTGATTTTCGCTTCTTTGTAGATCACGTGCTGGCGAACAACTGGATCGAATTTTTTCAGTTCCAGTTTTTCCGGCTTAGTACGTTTGTTCTTCGTAGTGGTATAGAAGTGACCAGTACCAGCAGAAGAAACCAGCTTGATTTTCTCACGAATACCTTTAGCCATGATTTATTTCCTCTAAGTACTTAGTACTTTTCGCCACGGGCACGCAGTTCAGCCAGAACTGTATCGATGCCTTTTTTATCGATTACACGCATACCTTTAGCAGATACGCGCAGGGTGACAAAACGCTTCTCGCTCTCAACCCAGAAACGGTGAGAGTGCAGGTTCGGCAGGAAACGGCGTTTAGTCGCGTTCAGTGCGTGGGAACGGTTGTTACCGGTCACCGGACGCTTGCCAGTAACTTGGCAGACTCGGGACATGTCTATTCTCCAAAAATCAAATTAGCTCGAGCTTCGTATGGGGTATTGGCGCCTCGTCAGGCTTTACAGCCCAGTCATCGCAGTTCTATGTGAACTCTCGATTGCCAGGCCCAAATGCCAAACCCGAGATTCTCAAAGGTGGCGTAGTATACGCTGACTCAGCGATGTGCTCAAGTCCCGAACAGACAAAGATCCCGAAGGATCGCGCATAGCGGGTTAAATCCAGCCGCGTTCAGCAAAAGAAACATACTCTCCACGCCCAATCACGATATGGTCGAGCACGCGTAAATCCATGAACTGACAACTCTTTATTATCCGTTCAGTAATGAGTTTATCCGCTTTACTGGGTTCAGCACAACCCGAAGGGTGATTATGTGCAAGGATCAGCGCCGAGGCGTTTATTTTTATCGCTTCGCGGATAATTTCCCGAGGATGGACTTCAACATGGTTTAGCGTGCCGGAAAAAAGACGGCTATGCGTTATAACCCGGTGTTGTGAGTCGAGAAAGATCACCATAAAGATCTCCCGCTCCTCACCCGTAAGCTGGCTTTGTAAAAATTCCCGCGTCATCTCCGGGCTGAGTAAAGGGCTTTCTTCACGCATCCGCACGTTGTAGTAACGCCGCGCCAGTTCAGCAATCCCCTTTAACTGGGCAAATTTCGCCACGCCAATTCCATGAACGCCACTAAATTGTTCATATTCAGAGGTTAACAAGCCATAAAGAGAGCCGAAATTCTCCAGCATCTCTTTTGCCAGGGTTAATACATCTTTACCGCGCGTTCCGGTACGCAGAAATAGCGCCAGCAGCTCGACATCCGTTAAGGCGCTAATACCAAACTTCAGCATTTTTTCGCGCGGCATCAACAGCTGTGAATTGTTTTTCACCTTCACCTCCTTTGTGGTGCTCGCATCCTGTCATAGCCGTTCCGTTAAATCGACGGCCAGTTTTCAATCCTGGAAAGCGCCTCGCAAAGTGATTCTCAGGTGAAGGCACGACAACAAAAGTATTGTGATAAAATCGCCAACTTCTGGTGTCACCCAACAGGAAAAATCATCATGAGCCTGGCCGGTAAAAAAATCGTTCTCGGCGTTAGCGGCGGTATTGCTGCCTATAAAACCCCTGAACTGGTGCGTCGTTTGCGCGATCGCGGGGCCGACGTCCGCGTAGCCATGACCGAAGCGGCAAAAGCCTTTATCACCCCACTTAGCTTGCAGGCGGTTTCTGGTTATCCCGTTTCCGACAGTTTGCTGGACCCGGCAGCCGAAGCCGCTATGGGCCATATTGAGCTGGGTAAATGGGCTGATTTAGTGATTCTCGCCCCTGCCACGGCAGATTTGATTGCCCGTGTTGCTGCCGGAATGGCGAATGACCTGGTATCGACGATTTGTCTGGCTACACCTGCGCCTGTAGCCGTGCTCCCCGCCATGAACCAGCAGATGTACCGTGCCGCTGCCACGCAGCATAATTTAGAGGGGCTTGCTTCCCGTGGTTTGCTCATCTGGGGGCCAGACAGTGGCAGTCAGGCTTGTGGTGATATCGGTCCTGGGCGAATGCTCGATCCGTTAACCATTGTGGATATGGCGGTGGCGCATTTTTCGCCCGTCAACGACCTGAAACATCTGAACATTATGATTACCGCCGGTCCGACGCGTGAACCGCTCGATCCCGTGCGTTATATCTCTAATCACAGCTCCGGCAAGATGGGTTTTGCTATCGCCGCCGCCGCTGCCCGTCGTGGCGCGAACGTCACGCTGGTATCAGGTCCGGTTTCACTACCGACGCCACCGTTTGTTAAACGTGTTGATGTGATGACCGCGCTGGAAATGGAAGCCGCCGTGAATGCTTCTGTACAGCAGCAAAATATTTTTATCGGCTGCGCCGCCGTGGCGGATTATCGCGCAGCTACCGTGGCCCCAGAAAAAATCAAAAAGCAGGCCACGCAGGGTGATGAATTAACAATAAAAATGGTTAAAAACCCCGATATCGTCGCAGGCGTTGCCGCACTAAAAGACCATCGACCCTACGTCGTTGGATTTGCCGCCGAAACAAATAATGTGGAAGAATACGCCCGGCAAAAACGTATCCGTAAAAACCTTGATCTGATCTGCGCGAACGATGTTTCCCAGCCAACTCAAGGATTTAACAGCGACAACAACGCATTACACCTTTTCTGGCAGGACGGAGATAAAGTCTTACCGCTTGAGCGCAAAGAGCTCCTTGGCCAACTATTACTCGACGAGATCGTGACCCGTTATGATGAAAAAAATCGACGTTAAGATTCTGGACCCGCGCGTTGGGAAGGAATTTCCGCTCCCGACTTATGCCACCTCTGGCTCTGCCGGACTTGACCTGCGTGCCTGTCTCGACGACGCCGTAGAACTGGCTCCGGGTGACACTACGCTGGTTCCGACCGGGCTGGCGATTCATATTGCCGATCCTTCACTGGCGGCAATGATGCTGCCGCGCTCCGGATTGGGACATAAGCACGGTATCGTGCTTGGTAACCTGGTAGGATTGATCGATTCCGACTATCAGGGCCAGTTGATGATTTCCGTGTGGAACCGTGGTCAGGACAGCTTCACCATTCAACCTGGCGAACGCATCGCCCAGATGATTTTTGTTCCGGTAGTACAGGCTGAATTTAATCTGGTGGAAGATTTCGACGCCACCGACCGCGGTGAAGGCGGCTTTGGTCACTCTGGTCGTCAGTAACACATACGCATCCGAATAACGTCATAACATAGCCGCAAACATTTCGTTTGCGGTCATAGCGTGGGTGCCGCCTGGCAAGTGCTTATTTTCAGGGGTATTTTGTAACATGGCAGAAAAACAAACTGCGAAAAGGAACCGTCGCGAGGAAATACTTCAGTCTCTGGCGCTGATGCTGGAATCCAGCGATGGAAGCCAACGTATCACGACGGCAAAACTGGCCGCCTCTGTCGGCGTTTCCGAAGCGGCACTGTATCGCCACTTCCCCAGTAAGACCCGCATGTTCGATAGCCTGATTGAGTTTATCGAAGATAGCCTGATTACTCGCATCAACCTGATTCTGAAAGATGAGAAAGACACCACAGCGCGCCTGCGTCTGATTGTGTTGCTGCTTCTCGGTTTTGGTGAGCGTAATCCTGGCCTGACCCGCATCCTCACTGGTCATGCGCTAATGTTTGAACAGGATCGCCTGCAAGGGCGCATCAACCAGCTGTTCGAGCGTATTGAAGCGCAGCTGCGTCAGGTATTGCGTGAAAAGAGAATGCGTGAGGGTGAAGGTTACACCACCGATGAAACCCTGCTGGCAAGCCAGATCCTGGCCTTCTGTGAAGGTATGCTGTCACGTTTTGTCCGCAGCGAATTTAAATACCGCCCGACGGATGATTTTGACGCCCGCTGGCCGCTAATTGCGGCACAGTTGCAGTAATATGACGCCGGATGACTTTTCATCCGGCGAGTTTCTTTAAACGCCAAACTCTTCGCGATAGGCCTTAACCGCCGCCAGATGTTCCGCCATTTCCGGCTTCTCTTCCAGGTAAGCAATCAGGTCTTTCAGGGTGATGATAGAGATCACTTTGCAGTTGTAATCACGCTCAACTTCCTGAATCGCCGAAATCTCGCCGCGCCCCCGTTCCTGACGATCAAGCGAAATCAACACGCCAGCAAGCGTCGCGCCATTAGCCTGAATAATCTCCATCGATTCGCGAATCGCCGTTCCGGCGGTGATCACATCATCTACCAGCATTACGCGTCCTTGTAACGCGCTACCAACCAGATTGCCGCCTTCACCGTGGTCTTTTGCCTCTTTGCGGTTAAAGCAGTACGGCAGGTCAAGGTCATGATGCTCCGCCAGCGCCACGGCGGTAGTGGTGGCAATCGGGATCCCTTTGTAAGCAGGGCCAAACAGCAGATCGAACTCAAGGCCGGAATCCACCAACGCTTCAGCGTAAAAACGGCCTAACAGTGCCAGATCGCGCCCGGTATTAAACAGCCCGGCGTTGAAGAAATAGGGGCTTTTGCGCCCGGACTTCAACGTAAACTCGCCAAACTTTAACACCTGCTTGCCAAGCGCAAATTCAATAAACTGGCGCTGATATGGTTTCATGCCTTCGCTCCTCATCTTACTTTTCTACAGACAAAAAAAAGGCGACTCATCAGTCGCCTTAAAAATCAGTTTGCCAGCGCCGCCTTCTGCGTCGCTACAATGGATTCGATTCCCCCTCGGGCCAGAGCCAACAAGGTGAGTAGCTCTTCATGGGTGAACGGCTCGCCTTCTGCCGTCCCCTGCACTTCAATGATGCGCCCGTCTTCGGTCATCACTACGTTCATGTCGGTCTCTGCGGCAGAGTCTTCAACGTATTCCAGATCGCAAACCGCTTCGCCATTCACAATTCCGACAGAAACTGCGGCTACCATCCCTTTCATCGGGTTGGTTTTCAGCTTGCCGTTTTCCACCAGCTTCTGTAGCGCATCTGCCAGCGCCACGCAGGCACCCGTAATCGACGCGGTACGCGTGCCACCATCAGCCTGAAGCACGTCGCAGTCCAGCGTAATGGTGAACTCACCCAGCGCTTTCAAATCTACTGCCGCGCGAAGAGCACGGGCGATCAGACGCTGGATTTCCATTGTGCGTCCACCCTGCTTACCTTTCGCCGCTTCACGAGCGTTACGGGTGTGGGTAGAACGTGGCAGCATGCCGTACTCTGCGGTGATCCAGCCCTGGCCCTGACCTTTCAGGAAGCGCGGCACGCCTTCTTCAATAGAGGCGGTACACAACACTTTGGTATCGCCAAATTCGACCAGCACCGAGCCTTCTGCATGTTTTGTATAGTTACGAGTCAGGGTAACGGGACGCACCTGATTATTGCTACGGCCTGCTGGACGCATATTGAAATCTCCGGCTTGAAACAAATGTGGCTGCGCATTATACGGACTTCCGGCGGTTATTCCTATCCTGACAAGGCATCGATGGCTATAATCCTTCCACCTCTCCTTTTATAAACAGGAACGTCTATGATCCGCAGTATGACCGCCTACGCCCGGCGTGAAATCAAGGGTGAATGGGGGAGCGCAACCTGGGAAATGCGCTCGGTAAACCAGCGTTATCTGGAAACTTACTTTCGTCTGCCGGAGCAGTTCCGTAGCCTTGAACCTGTCGTTCGCGAGCGTATTCGTTCTCGCCTGACGCGCGGTAAAGTGGAATGTACCCTGCGCTATGAGCCAGATATTAGCGCGCAAGGTGAGCTGATCCTCAACGAAAAACTGGCTAAACAGCTGGTAACTGCCGCGAACTGGGTAAAAATGCAGAGTGACGAAGGGGAAATCAACCCGGTTGATATTCTACGCTGGCCGGGCGTGATGGCAGCCCAGGAGCAGGATCTTGACGCCATTGCCGCTGAAATTCTCGCGGCGCTGGATGGTACGCTGGACGACTTTATTGTCGCGCGTGAAACCGAAGGTCAGGCACTGAAAGCATTGATCGAGCAGCGTCTGGAAGGCGTCACCGCCGAAGTGGTCAAAGTCCGCGCCCATATGCCGGAAATCCTGCAATGGCAGCGTGAGCGTCTGGTCGCGAAGCTGGAAGATGCTCAGGTTCAGTTGGAAAACAACCGTCTGGAGCAGGAGCTGGTTCTGCTGGCACAACGAATTGACGTTGCCGAAGAACTGGACCGCCTGGAAGCGCATGTCAAAGAGACCTACAACATTCTGAAGAAAAAAGAAGCCGTTGGTCGTCGTCTGGACTTTATGATGCAGGAATTCAACCGCGAGTCGAACACTCTTGCGTCGAAGTCTATCAATGCCGAAGTGACAAACTCCGCGATTGAGCTGAAAGTGTTGATTGAGCAGATGCGCGAGCAGATTCAGAATATCGAGTAAGCTATCAGCAACATTTAGGACGACGCATAAATCACACCAAGCCCGCAACCCAGCGGGCTTTTTTGTTATCATGGGCTATCATAAAGACGCAACAAAGCGCATGATTATGGTGTACACAAAGGTGTACCCAATGAGGTTTGGGTACACCTTTGTGTACACCCCCTATTCAAAGTTTGGATATTCGCAAAATGCCAAAACTAACAGACATGCAGATCCGCGCATGGATTAAGAGCGGAGAGCGATTCGAGGGTCGGGCAGACGGTAACGGTTTATACCTACGTTACCGTGAAGCCGACAAAACCCCCACATGGAGATTCCGCTATAAACTCGCAGGGAAGTCCCGCGCCATGCTAATTGGTTCGTATAGCGAGCTATCACTATCAAAGGCCAGAGAGACAGCCAAAGAGCTATCGGCTCGCGTTGCGCTGGGCTATGACGTTGCAGGAGAGAAGCAGAAGCGCAAAACCGAAGCACTGGCGAAGATGGAAGCAGAGAAGAACGCTATGCGCGTTTCAGAGCTTGCCGCTGAATACTTTGAGCGTCAGATCCTCCCGCGCTGGAAGCACCCCGATATACTCCGCCGCCGTATCGACAAAGATATAAACCCCTGCATTGGCAGCATGAAGGTAGAGGACGTGAAACCGCGCCATATCGATGACATGCTGAAAGGTATTGTTGACCGTGGAGCGCCGACCATAGCAACGGACGTGCTGAGATGGACGCGCCGCATATTCGACTACGGAATCAAACGGCACGCGCTAGAGATTAACCCCTGTTCAGCCTTTGAGGTGGCAGACGCCGGAGGGAAAGAAGCTGCCCGTGACCGCTGGTTAACCCGCGATGAGTTAATCCAGCTATTCAAAGCCATGCGCACGGCTAAGGGATTCAGTCGCCAGAACGAAGTCACGTTCAAATTACTGCTAGCGTTATGCGTCCGCAAAATGGAATTATGCGCCGCACGATGGGAAGAGTTTGATTTAGATGGTGCGGTATGGCATTTGCCGGAAGAACGCAGCAAAAACGGAGACCCTATTGATATACCTCTACCTTCCCCAGCCGTTGAATGGTTGAGAGAGCTACACACCTTTTCATGTAATAGCGCATGGGTGCTTCCGGCCAGGAAGATGCAAAACAGAATGATCCCACATATTCAGGAAAGCACTTTACCCGTAGCACTGTCTAAGGTTCGCGCCGAAATGCCGGATGTGCCTAATTTCACGATTCACGACTTTCGACGCACCGCACGTACTCATTTAGCAGCGTTGGGTGTTGATCCTGTTGTGGCGGAACGATGCCTCAATCATCGCATTAAGGGCGTAGAGGGGATTTATAACCGCCATCAGTATTTTGATGAGCGTAAAGCAGCACTGGCACAGTGGGCTGATCTGCTGGTGGCACTGGAAAGCGGAAAAGACTACAACGTAACGCCTCTCAGAAGGGCGAACTAACTGAATAGATTGAGCCTAGCTCGACGGGGCGAAAAGCGGGAAGCCTTACCGCCTGGCTCAATCACAAAATAAGGCGCAGCGTAAAAGGTGACGCAATGAAAAAATTACCACCCGCCCCTTTTTTCAGGCTTAACAGAGCAGCCGAATTATTAGAAATAGATATTGATGATCTTTTGATTATGGCGGCGGCAGAATCTATATATTTGAGCGCGTACCTTTGCGGCTACGACGGCACAGGTGATGCTGCCAACTTACTGATTTAGTGTATGATGGTGTTTTTGAGGTGCTCCAGTGGCTTCTGTTTCTATCAGCTGTCCCTCCTGTTCAGCTACTGACGGGGTGGTGCGTAACGGCAAAAGCACTGCCGGACATCAGCGCTATCTCTGCTCTCACTGCCGTAAAACATGGCAACTGCAGTTCACTTACACCGCTTCTCAA
>NZ_MECT01000154.1:0-4472 GCF_001722145.1 Shigella sp. FC1544 | reverse complement strand
TTTCTGGTGCGTACCGGGCTGAGAGGCGGTGTAAGTGAACTGTAGTTGCCATGTTTTACGGCAATGAGAGCAGAGATAGCGCTGATGTCCGGCAGTGCTTTTGCCGTTACGCACCACGCCTTCAGTAGCGGAGCAGGAAGGACATCTGATGGAAATGGAAGCCACGCAAGCACCTTAAAATCACCATCATACACTAAATCAGTAAGTTGGCAGCATTACCTGGCTGTCAGGAATTATTTTTCTTGCCTATGGATTGGCTTCTCCCGCGTTCTCTTCAGAGACTGCAACATCAACCATCAATGGCAGAATTAGTTCCCCTACATGCAGTATGGATGTTGTTAATAATCATCTTCAGCAACGTTGTGGGCAGTTGTTACAACGAGTTGAAACCAACTATCGTGCTTCTTCTACTGCAAAAGGCGTTACGACAGAAGTGGTAACTGTGGGTAATAACGACAAACGCAAAATCGTGTTAAATCGCTACGATTAATTTGCCAACACCGTTTTAAGCATTAAGCATATTTAAAAAGCCAAAATCATTCCTATGAATGATTTTGGCTTTTTTATTCACCTCATGAATGTTATTTACGGTAATTTACGTTAATTAATCAGTTTCAAAAATGTTTGTTATAGCGAATTATTTGTTGTATTTATATCGCATTAGTTAATTTGTTTTAAATCAACAAAACAATATGTTTACATTGCGGCAACTTTTTTGATGTGAGAAATTTGTTTCCAAGAGATACAGACTCTTAACAAAACAAAATAAACTTATTAAGGAATGCATCATGAAACATTCAATTATTGTTGTCGCTGTCTTATCTTCTGTATTTATGAGTGCTGGTATTTTCGCTGCTGAAGTAGATACCGGAACTTTAACCATTAAAGGTAATATTGCTGAATCACCATGTACATTTGTCGCTGGCGGTGATTCAGTCAGTATTAATATGCCGACTGTACCCACCACTGTATTTGATGGTAAAGCGAAATATTCAACTTATGATGGCGTGGTTGGTGTAACCAGCAGTATGCTGAAAATTACTTGTCCGAAGACTATTGATGGCGTAAAACTTTCGTTGATCACCAACGAGAAAATTCTTGGTAATGATAAGGCAATATCCAGTAGTAATGACACAGTTGGATACTATCTCTATTTGGGAGATAGCAGTGACGTACTGGATATTTCCGCACCATTTAATATTGAAAGTTATAAAACTGCTGATGGATAATATGCAATACCGTTTAAGGCAAAATATCTGAAGTTGACTGACAGTGGTGTTGCATCTGGTACTGTTAACTCTTCATTGGTTATGCGTGTTGCCCAGGATTAAATATTTAAAATAATCATCTTGTTTTTTCAGTAAGTTAAAATGGCCGCCATATTCATGGCGGCCAGCATAAATATAAGAGGCATTAAGATGAAAGGGTTATTATCTTTACTCATCTCTTCTATGATATTCCCCGTGCATGCCGGAATGGTTATTTTCGGGACCCGTATAATTTACCCGGCAGAGCAGAAAGAGGTCATGGTACAACTGATGAATCAGGGAAACCGCTCTTCGCTGATGCAGGCGTGGATTGATGATGGCGACACGTCTCTGCCGCCAGAAAAGATTCAGGTTCCTTTCATGTTAACGCCACCAGTAGTGAAAGTAGCGGCCAATTCTGGGCAACAAATAAAAATTAAAATCATGCCTAATAAATTACCCAGTAATAAGGAAAGTATTTTTTATCTTAATGTTCTGGATATTCCACCGAATAGTCCAAAACAAGAAGGTAAGAATGCACTGAAGTTTGCGATGCAAAACAGAATCAAATTGTTTTACCGGCCGCGGGTATTGCTCCGGTGAATAAAGCGACCTTTAAAAAGTTACTGATAAATCGCAGTGGCAATGGATTGGTGATAAAAAATGACTCAGCTAATTGGGTGACGATTTCGGATGTCAAAGCTAATAATGTCAAAGTCAATTATGAAACTATTATGATTGCCCCCTTAGAAAGTCAGAGTGTTAATGTCAAAAGTAATAATGCAAACAACTGGTATCTGACCATTATCGATGACCACGGCAACTATATTAGTGACAAAATTTAATTGCAGGAGCTGCCTATGTTGAGAATGACCCCACTTGCATCAGCAATCGTAGCGTTATTGCTCGGCATTGAAGCTTATGCAGCTGAAGAAACCTTTGATACCCATTTTATGATAGGTGGAATGAAAGACCAGCAGGTTGCAAATATTCGTCTTGATGATAATCAACCCTTGCCGGGGCAGTATGACATCGATATTTATGTCAATAAGCAATGGCGCGGGAAATATGAGTTCATTGTTAAAGACAACCCGCAAGAAACATGTTTATCAAGAGAAGTTATCAAGCGGTTAGGCATTAATAGCGATAACTTCGCCAGTGGTAAGCAATGTTTAACATTTGAGCAACTTGTTCAGGGTGGGAGCTATAGCTGGGATATCGGGGTTTTTCGTCTCGATTTCAGTGTCCCGCAGGCTTGGGTGGAAGAACTGGAAAGTGGCTATGTTCCACCGGAAAACTGGGAGCGGGGTATTAATGCGTTTTATACCTCTTATTATGTGAGTCAGTATTACAGCGACTATAAAGCGTCGGGTAATAACAAGAGTACATATGTACGTTTTAACAGCGGGTTAAATTTACTGGGGTGGCAACTGCATTCTGATGCCAGTTTCAGTAAAACAAATAACAATCCAGGGGTGTGGAAAAGCAATACCCTGTATCTGGAACGTGGATTTGCCCAACTTCTCGGCACGCTTCGCGTGGGTGATATGTACACATCAAGCGATATTTTTGATTCTGTTCGCTTCAGCGGTGTGTGGTTGTTTCGTGATATGCAGATGTTGCCTAACTCGAAACAAAATTTTACGCCACGGGTGCAGGGGATTGCTCAGAGTAACGCGCTGGTAACTATTGAACAGAATGGTTTTGTCGTTTATCAGAAAGAGGTTCCTCCTGGCCCGTTTGCGATTACAGATTTGCAGTTGGCCGGTGGTGGAGCAGATCTTGATGTCAGCGTGAAAGAGGCGGACGGCTCGGTTACCACCTATCTGGTACCTTATGCAGCGGTGCCAAATATGCTGCAACCCGGCGTATCGAAATATGATTTTGCGGCGGGTCGTAGCCATATTGAAGGGGCGAGCAAACAAAGTGATTTTGTCCAGGCGGGTTATCAGTATGGTTTTAATAATTTATTGACGCTGTATGGTGGCTCGATGGTCGCGAATAATTATTACGCGTTCACTTTGGGGACTGGCTGGAATACCCGCATTGGTGCCATTTCCGTCGATGCCACGAAGTCGCATAGTAAACAAGACAACGGCGATGTGTTTGACGGGCAAAGTTATCAAATTGCCTACAACAAATTTGTGAGCCAAACGTCGACGCGTTTTGGTCTGGCGGCCTGGCGTTATTCGTCGCGTGATTACCGGACATTTAACGATCACGTTTGGACAAACAATAAAGATAATTATCGCCGTGATGAAAACGATATCTATGACATTGCCGATTATTACCAGAACGATTTTGGCCGTAAAAATAGCTTTTCTGCCAATATGAGCCAGTCATTGCCAGAAGGCTGGGGGTCTGTGTCCTTAAGTACGTTATGGCGAGATTACTGGGGGCGTAGCGGCAGCAGTAAGGATTATCAGTTGAGTTATTCCAATAACTGGCGGCGGATAAGCTATACCCTCGCGGCAAGCCAGGCGTATGACGAGAATCATCATGAAGAGAAACGTTTTAATATTTTTATATCGATTCCCTTTGATTGGGGTGATGACGTTACGACGCCTCGTCGGCAAATATATATGTCTAACTCAACGACGTTTGATGATCAGGGGGTTGCCTCAAATAATACGGGATTATCAGGAACCGTTGGAAGCCGGGATCAGTTTAACTATGGGGTCAACCTGAGTTATCAGCATCAGGGAAATGAAACGACAGCTGGGGCGAATTTGACCTGGAACGCGCCGGTTGCGACAGTGAATGGCAGTTATAGTCAGTCGAGTACTTATCGACAGGCTGGAGCCAGTGTTTCAGGGGGCATTGTCGCCTGGTCGGGTGGCGTTAATCTGGCGAACCGTCTTTCCGAAACGTTTGCTGTGATGAATGCGCCAGGAAGGTAATGACTCCAACTTATTGATAGTGTTTTATGTTCAGATAATGCCCGATGACTTTGTCATGCAGCTCCACCGATTTTGAGAACGACAGCGACTTCCGTCCCAGCCGTGCCAGGTGCTGCCTCAGATTCAGGTTATGCCGCTCAATTCGCTGCGTATATCGCTTGCTGATTACGTGCAGCTTTCCCTTCAGGCGGGATTCATACAGTGGCCAGCCATCCGTCATCCATATCACCACGTCAAAGGGTGACAGCAAGCTCATAAGACGCCCCAGCGTCGCCATAGTGCGTTCACCGAATACGTGCGCAACAACCGTCTTCCGGAGCCTGTC
>NZ_MECT01000153.1:0-4492 GCF_001722145.1 Shigella sp. FC1544 | reverse complement strand
GCACTGGTTCAGTGCCAGTCAGTGGCAGCTACCGAACGAAAGCGATTATCTGAAATTACAGTCGCTGTTTGCCCGGGTGGCAGAAGAGAAACATCAGCGCGGTGAACTGGAAAAGCCCCACCACCAGCTGGTGGATACGTATACGTCACTGAACCGGCAGTATGTGGAGCTGCAGAGTGAATATAAGCATCTGCGGCGGTATTTTGGTGTGACGGCGCAGGTGCCGTACACGGATGTGTGGACACATAAACCGGTGCAGTTCTATCCCGGGAAACATCCGTGCGAAAAACCGGCAGAAATGCTGCAGCAGATAATCAGCGCAAGCAGTCGTCCGGGTGACCTGGTTGCAGATTTTTTTATGGACTCAGGTTCAACGGTAAAAGCGGCACTGGCGCTCGGGCGTCGTGCGATTGGCGTTGAGCTGGAGACCGGACGTTTTGAGCAGACGGTTCGGGAAGTACAGGATTTAGTCAGCCAGAACGGATGATATTGCAGAATTAATTACGCGTCGTTATTATGCGGCTCCCGGCCCTTTAGCTCAGTGGTGAGAGCGAGCGACTCATAATCGCCAGGTCGCTGGTTCAAATCCAGCAAGGGCCACCATCACATACCGCCATTAGCTCATCGGGATAGAGCGCAGCCTTCGAAGCTGGTTGCGCGGGGTTCGAGTTCTCGATGGCGGTCCATTTATCGGTATTCTGCGTTGTTAGCTCAGCCGGACAGAGCAATTGCCTTCTAAGCAGCTGTGGTTGCACTCCTGTTGTTTCTGGTGGTGATGGTGGACTTCAGCAGCCGGATAATGTCGGTGCTGTCTGATGATGTTTTGGTGGCGGGTGTGGTGGTTGTTGCTTTCCCGTTGCTGAAAAAGAAAGCATCAGGCGATTAGCAGGGTATCAGTTACCCGTTGAAATTTTTAAATACCTCACAATTCCACAGCTTGATGATTGTCTGGCTGCCGGAGAATTTGTTAAAAATTACATCGCATGGTGAATCCCCCTCAGCGGCGGGGCATCTGGCAAAGTGTATGATCCAGAGAACATGCAAATTCAGTAGACAGGCTGAATTTACCGGGAGGCACCTGGCACCATGCGACAGACAGAAATTAGGCTATACTTCAGCCCCTCTCCGGAGGGGCTTTTCTGTGCAGGATGTGTCACAGTTTCCTGAATTCTGAGTACTGTCCTGTTACTCAGGGTGCTATATTTTCTGACGTGATGAAAGTCTGCCGGAAGGCGGAACGTATCGGAAATGACCCAGTAGAGAAAACGTTGACTCAGATACCGATGCTGAGTTACCGGGAAACCGGCATCACATGACCGCTATCCTTCCAGGCTCGCTCCGGCGGGCCTTTTTACTGCAGAAAACAGTTTTCCCGTAAAATGCTACGTTGCTCATAATTCAGGCTGGCGATTATTGTCTGGCCAGCGGGAAGTTTGTTAAAAAATTTCGCATGGTGAATCCCCCTGTGCGGAGGGGCAATCAGCGAGTAGGTATATGGGATAATCGCGGATTCAGGTGCTGGTACTGAATTCACCGGGAGGCACCCGGCACCATGCAATGGCACATAGCGCCACTCTCCAGCCCCTCTCCGGAGGGGCTGTTTATATTGATTTTGTCAGATGTGAGTAAACTCCTTATGGACTTTGTTGTTTTAGTCCATAAGGACATATTTGCAGAGTGCAACGGTTATTAAAGCATTCATTCAATACGTTATCTGTATTTGTAGGGCATTCCTGGCTGTTTTTGATTAAATTCCAGAATGTTTTATTGAATGGCACTACGTTGTAAATGGTTACAGGTAGCACTTTGTTATTGAGCATGATGCCTGTGTGAGTCAGTGTAAATATACTTTCAGGAGGTAAGAAAGCATCCGATTGATACCAGATTATTAATTTTATTTTACTCCATATGACTGAAAAAGATATTCCGCATGATGGCTGGATAACTGTATCAATCACAATCCACTTCATTTAGTTTCCTTGTTTATGTCTTGCTGGTGATGTTCTGAAAAGTATAAATGATATTTTTGATTGTAAACCATAGAGCAGAATTATTTTTCTGATGTTGTTTATTGTTTATTTAAATGCATGGTGGTTTATATCTCGTCTTGTAGTTTATCCATGCATATCTGCTTGATGATGAGGTTTTTATTTAAGGTATGGTTTTGTTTTTTTCTGTATTACATGTCAGGTATTTTAAAGAATCATTTTTCAGATGGTGGAAAGAACCATGGCATTTAAACACTATGATGTTGTCAGGGCGGCGTCGCCGTCAGATCTTGCGGAAAAGCTGACACATAAACTGAAAGAGGGCTGGCAGCCGTTTGGTAGTCCGGTGGCCATAACCCCTTATACCCTGATGCAGGCGATTGCAGCAGAAGGTGATGTGGTCGTCAGTGGTGCAACTGAGCCGGAGTGGTACTACGTCATCGTACTGGCCGGGCAATCCAATGCCATGGCTTACGGTGAAGGGCTTCCGCTTCCGGATTCTTACGATGCGCCCCACCCACGTATTAAGCAACTGGCCCGTCGCAACACAGTGACTCCCGGTGGTAAAGCATGCGCATTTAACGACATCATTCCGGCAGACCACTGCCTGCATGATGTTCAGGATATGAGCGCACTGAATCATCCGAAGGCAGACCTGAGCAAAGGGCAGTACGGCTGTGTCGGCCAGGGCTTACATATTGCCAAAAAACTGCTTCCGTATATCCCGAATAACGCGGGGATCCTGCTGGTACCATGCTGTCGTGGTGGTTCGGCATTCACCCAGGGCGCGGAGGGGACATTCAGTGCGGACACGGGGGCCAGCCAGGATTCGGCACGCTGGGGTGTGGGTAAACCGTTATATCAGGACCTGATCGCACGCACCAAAGCGGCATTACAGAAGAACCCGAAAAATGTGTTGCTGGCGGTGTGCTGGATGCAGGGCGAATTTGACATGAGCGCTGCCACCTACGCACAGCAACCGGACCTGTTCACGGCCATGCTGAAGCAGTTCCGTACTGACCTTTCCGGATTTAACGCGCAGTGCCATGGCGGCAGTGCTGCAGTTGTACCGTGGATTTGTGGCGACACGACGTATTACTGGAAAAACACATACGGCACACAGTATGACTCCGTCTACGGCGCGTACAAAAACAGGGAGAGCGACAACGTTTTCTTTGTGCCGTTCATGACCGACGGTAACGGCAACAACACGCCCACCAACTTACCGGCAGAAGACCCGGATATTGCTGATGCAGGTTATTACGGCGCGCAATCCCGTAGTAATGGTAATTGGGTATCGTCAAATCGTCCGACACATTTCAGTTCATGGGCGCGCAGGGGCATTATTTCGGATCGCCTGGCAACCGCTATTCTGAACGCAGTTGGTCGAACCAGCGCCTTCATCAGCGGTACCGCACCGGAGATTAAACCCTCGCCCGGCGGCGACACGCCATCGGGGCCGTCTGATGGTGACACATCCGTTCGTACAGTCTCCCTGCTGCCGACAGCCGGAGAGGCTGCTGCGCAGGGCTGGACCATCACCGGCGGCAGTGTTGCGCTGGAAGATGGTGTGTTTAAGGTTACCAAGCAGAGCAATAAAACCTGGTCCCTGATGCATCCGGTGGATGACGCAGTCTCCCTGCTGACACGGGGTGGCAGACTGAGCTGTAAGTTTCGACTGTCAGGCGCACTGACCAACAACCAGTTCGGTCTGGGAATTTATCTGTATACCGATGTAGCGTTACCTGACGTCGTGGCGATGACCGGGACTGGTAACCCGTTCCTGATGTCGTTCTTCACCCAGACCACAGACGGCAAACTGAATCTGATGCATCACAAGAAAGCCGGAAACACAAAGTTGGGCGAGTTCGGGAATTACAGTAACGACTGGCAGACGCTGGAGCTGGTGTTCACCGCCGGCAGTGCCACGGTTACTCCGAAACTGAATGGAGTGGCTGGCCCGGCATTCCAGGTCATAAAAGACAGTCTGACACTGGGGCTGAATGCGCTGACGCTGACGGATATTACCAAAAATGCAGCGTATGGCGTTGAGATAGAAAGTCTGGTGCTGGAGATAAATGCACCGGCATCATCATAAAAAGTGAGCCAGTCAAATGGAAGGTATCGTTAAACTCACCGGTAGTGTCAGTGGGTAGACTGGCCCCCTGAATCTCCAGACAACCAGTATCACTTAAATAAGTGATAGTCTTAATACTAGTTTTTAGACTAGTCATTGGAGTACAGATGATTGATGTCTTAGGGCCGGAGAAACGCAGACGGCGTACCACACAGGAAAAGATCGCAATTGTTCAGCAGAGCTTTGAACCGGGGATGACGGTCTCCCTCGTTGCCCGGCAACATGGTGTAGCAGCCAGCCAGTTATTTCTCTGGCGTAAGCAATACCAGGAAGGAAGTCTTACTGCTGTGGCCGCCGGAGAACAGGTTGTTCCTGCCTCTGAACTTGCTGCCGCCATGAAGCAGATTAAAGAACTCCAGCGCCTGCT
>NZ_MECT01000152.1:0-4500 GCF_001722145.1 Shigella sp. FC1544 | reverse complement strand
AGTGCCAGCTCCTGCAAGGTGGAGTTCCGTCACGGTAACATGACGCTGGAAAATCCTTCACCAGAGCTGCTCACAGTGTTGATCCGTGAACTGACCGGGTGGGGACGATGATCTCACTCCCGTCAGGCACCCGCATCTGGCTCGTTGCTGGGATAACCGATATGCGTAAGTCTTTCAACGGGCTGGGTGAACAGGTACAGCATGTGCTGAATGATAATCCCTTCTCCGGTCACCTGTTCATCTTCCGTGGCCGACGGGGTGACATGATTAAAATCCTGTGGGCTGATGCTGATGGTCTGTGCCTGTTCACCAGACGCCGTTACTGGCCGAATCAACTGAGTTTCTCAGAATCATGCGGAATGGTGATGAGAATGCTGATGACATTGCAGGGCGCTTCACCGGGACGTATACCGGAGCTGATGCGCGATCTTGCAAGTATGGGACAACTTGTGAAATTACCGACGAGAAGGGAAAGGGCCTTCCCGAGAGTGGTAAAGGAGAGGCCCTGGAAATACCCCACAGCCCCGAAAAAGAGCCAGTCAGTTGCTTAACTGACTGGCATTACTCCTCCTGAAGAGGATAATTTTACAGCCAGCAGGAAGTTAGCGGCTGGCTGTAAAAATATTATGGTTCGCCGTACAAACCAATTAAACGGCGTACCACACCGTTAGTCCAGCCAAACCCATCCTGCAACGGATACTCGCCACCGCCGCCTTCGCGTGGAACACCATCGGCAATATGGTATTTTTCGATCAGTTTGTGCTGTTCCAGATAGAACTGATTCACCGTCTTCAGCCAGCTTCGCGCGATTTCATCACCCAGAAGGTCATCGCCGTACATTTTAAATCCCTGAATCGCCATCCATTGTAACGGTGCCCAGCCGTTGGGTTTATCCCACTGTTCACCGGTTTCGTACTCGCTTGCCAGAATCCCGCCAGGTGTCAGTAACCGACTGCGCACGGCATTTGCCAGACGATCGGCCTGTTCATGGTTCGCCATACCGACATAGAGTGGCACAATGGCGGCAGCGGAAAACAGCGCCAGTTGTTCGCGTCGCCAGTCGTAATCGCGGTAGATGCCGTTTTCATCATCCCAGAGGTAACGGTTTACCGCATCGCGACGGGCACTGGCCTTCTGGCGGAACAGTGCTTCTGTCTCTTTCTCGCCTTTCAGCGCCGAGATGTTGGCGATGGCGCTCTCCAGTTTAAACAGGAAGGCATTCAGATCGATGGGGATGAACTGGGTGGTACGAATACTCGCCAGACGACCAGTATCACGCAGCCAACGGGAAGAGTAATCCCAACCGGAGGCCGCCCCCGCTCGTAAATCGCGGTACACCTCGTTGGGCGGGCGACCAGAATGTTTCGCGGTTTCAACGTCCTCAAGCCAGGATTCGTCACGCGGCGTGTCGCGATCGTCCCAGTAACGGTTGAGCAGCGATCCGTCCGGCATCCGCACAACATGGCGATAGGCCTGATTAGGGATCAACGATTCTGCACCGTCCATCCAGAAGGCATATTCCATTTTCAGGTGGTCGAGATAGCGGCGCGCACCGCGTACACCATCTTCTTCAAACAACTCCACCATCAGCGCAAAAACCGGTGGTTGCGAGCGGCTCAAATAATAGGTGCGGTTGCCGTTGGGGATGTGACCGTAGTTTTCGATCATCCAGGCGAAGTTATCGGCCATGCATTTCAGCAAATCTTCCCGACCACTTTCCGCCAGCCCCAGCATGGTGAAATAGGAATCCCAATAGTAGGTTTCGCTAAAACGGCCGCCCGGGACAATATATGACTGCGGTAGCGCCAGCAGAGAAGACCACGGAATGTGATCCTGTGGTTCGCGGGTTAGCACCGGCCACAGCTGGTCGATATGCTCTTTCAGGGAATTTTGCGGGTCCGATACATACTCGCTGGAGTAGACCTCCGGCAGCCAGAAGTGATTTTCAACAAACTTGCGCAAGTCAAAATCACGATGACGGCGCACTTTACGGTAGCGGATTAAAATATCCAGCGGGTCCATTTTGGGTGCGCAGTCGGGAAAGGTTTTACTGTCGGGGAAATTTTCGCCGACTGAACATGCTCGAACAGTTCGAGATAGCGATCGGCAGGCGTCAGCGCATCAGAGGCGGGCAGCCCTTCAATCATCTCGGGTTCCGGTTCTGCCTCGATCATCTCATCCAGTTTTAATTCATACGGGTCCAGTTCATAGCAGAGATCGACTTCGATCATCAGTTCGTCTGGATTAGGGTTTTGAATTTTCTGATTGAGCATAAGGATCCAACCTCCGAAATTCGTCGCTAATTATCGGCTTTTCTTTAAGGGTAGTCATTCGCTCCGCCTGGTGGGCGACAAAGCGTGCGGTGGATCACGTTTATTAACTTGTCAAAAAATATAACGCACTAATATCAATGGAATTTATAAAAATACGGATTTGGTGTTGTTTTTCATTTTCAGAACATTCAATCCTGCTCTCGCCGCAATCATGATATGCCATTCCTGATCTGGGTAATAGGCACAGGCTATCTTATTGATAGTTTATATTCATGTAATTGATTGATTCCTATCAAAAAGCGTATCTCCCTGTTTTTTATGATGGCTTTGTCTCGCAGAGACGTTTGCTGCATTCTGGAAAATTTTCTGGGTCACAATAACTCACCACCGTGAGGGAAGAATAATGAAAATGGTCTCACGTATTACCGCGATCGGCCTGGCTGGCGTCGCGATTTGCTATTTAGGGTTATCTGGTTATGTGTGGTACCACGATAATAAACGCAGTAAACAGGCCGATGTTCAGGCATCTGCTGTCAGTGAAAATAATAAGGTTTTAGGCTTTCCCCGCGAAAAAGGATGCGACTATTGCCACACGCCTTCGGCAGAATTACCCGCCTATTATTATATTCCTGGCGCGAAACAGTTGATGGATTACGACATTAAGCTTGGATATAAATCTTTTAACCTCGAGGCCGTGCGTGCGGCACTGCTGGCTGATAAACCCGTTTCGCAAAGCGATCTGAATAAGATTGAATGGGTGATGCAGTATGAAACTATGCCACCAACGCGTTATACCGCGCTACACTGGGCGGGTAAGGTGAGTGATGAAGAGCGGGCGGAAATACTGGCCTGGATTGCAAAACAGCGCGCGGAATATTACGCCAGCAATGATACTGCTCCGGAGCATCGCAATGAACCGGTGCAGCCCATCCCGCAAAAACTGCCTACCGATGCGCAAAAAGTGGCGTTGGGCTTTGCGCTGTATCACGATCCCCGTTTATCGGCTGATAGCACCATTTCATGCGCTCATTGCCATGCGTTGAATGCGGGGGGCGTCGATGGCAGAAAAACATCGATTGGTGTTGGTGGCGCAGTTGGGCCGATTAACGCGCCGACGGTATTTAACTCAGTATTTAACGTTGAGCAGTTCTGGGATGGTCGTGCGGCAACATTGCAGGATCAGGCAGGTGGACCGCCGTTGAACCCGATTGAAATGGCGTCGAAATCCTGGGACGAAATTATTGCTAAGCTGGAAAAAGATCCGCAGCTTAAAGCGCAGTTCCTCGAAGTTTATCCGCAAGGTTTCAGTGGCGAAAATATTACTGATGCCATTGCTGAATTTGAGAAAACATTAATTACGCCGGATTCCCCATTTGATAAATGGTTGCGTGGAGATGAAAATGCGCTGACGGCGCAACAGAAAAAAGGCTATCAATTATTTAAAGATAATAAATGTGCAACTTGTCATGGTGGTATTATTCTCGGCGGACGTTCCTTTGAACCGTTGGGGCTGAAAAAAGACTTTAACTTTGGGGAAATTACGGCGGCGGATATTGGTCGTATGAATGTGACTAAAGAAGAGCGTGATAAATTGCGCCAGAAAGTACCCGGTTTACGTAACGTTGCTTTAACGGCACCGTACTTCCATCGCGGTGACGTGCCGACGCTGGACGGGGCGGTGAAACTGATGCTGCGCTATCAGGTAGGCAAAGAGCTGCCGCAGGAGGATGTGGATGATATCGTAGCTTTCCTGCACAGTCTGAACGGGGTGTACACGCCGTATATGCAGGATAAACAATAATTAATTTGATCGCCCGAACAGGAATGTTTGGGCGATTTTTATTACGATAATAAAGTCTGTTTTTAATATTATCATGTTAAATGTTTATATTATAAAAAGTCGTTTTTCTGCTTAGGATTTTGTTATTTAAATTAAGCCTGTAATGCCTTGCTTCCATTGCGGATAAATCCTACTTTTTTATTGCCTTCAAATAAATTTAAGGAGTTCGAAATGGACCAGAAGCTGTTAACGGATTTCCGCTCAGAACTACTCGATTCACGTTTTGGCGCAAAGGCCATTTCTACTATAGCGGAGTCAAAACGATTTCCGCTGCACGAAATGCGCGATGATGTCGCATTCCAGATTATCAATGACGAATTATATCTTGATGGCAACGCTCGTCAGAACCTAGCCACTTTCTGCCAGACCTGGGACGACGAAAATGTC
>NZ_MECT01000151.1:0-4662 GCF_001722145.1 Shigella sp. FC1544 | reverse complement strand
TCGTCTGACGGCAGAAGAAGACCAGGAAATCAGAAAAAGGGCTGCTGAATGCGGCAAGACCGTTTCCGGTTTTTTACGGGCGGCAGCTCTCGGTAAGAAAGTTAACTCACTGACTGATGATCGGGTACTGAAAGAAGTTATGAGACTGGGGGCGTTACAGAAAAAACTCTTTATCGACGGCAAGCGTGTCGGGGACAGGGAGTATGCGGAGGTGCTGATCGCTATTACGGAGTATCACCGTGCCCTGTTATCCAGGCTTATGGCAGATTAGCTTCCCGGAGAGAAAACTGTCGAAAACTGACGGTATGAACACCGTAAGCTCCCAAAGTGATCACCATTCGCTTTCATGCATAGCTATGCAGAGAGCTGAAAACGATCCTGACGCATCCTTCCTGTTTTTCCGGGGTAAAACATCTCTTTTTGCGGTGTCTGCGTCAGAATCGCGTTCAGCGCGTTTCAGTGGTGCGTACAATTAAGGGATTATGGTAAATCCACTTACTGTCTGCCCTCGTAGCCATCGAGATAAACCGCAGAAATCGTGTCAGCCAGCAGCCTGGATTTTTTCGGGGTAAGGTCTTTGCTGCGGTAATCAGTACCCGCAAATTGAGTTGTGCCCCGGAGTGAGTTTAAAAATTCCTGGCTGTGAAACTGTTGAATGCGTTGTTGCACATCACTCCGTGATTTTCCTGTCGCTTTATCTTTAGCTCCCATATCCCAGAACTGCCGAAAAAAAGGCACCATCATTCGTGTTGTGTCGGCTTTTTGGGTGGAAAAGTTGGGATCAAAACCGTCATCAGAAGCATATACGTAATGCCGGGTATGTTGTTCCACGCTGCCCTTTGGGGTACAGGCTGTGAGAGCTACTGTTGCTGTTATCATGGCGATAAGACAAAGTTTGTTTCCGGTACGTCTCATGAGTGTCTCCCTACCTTAAAGTATTTATTCTCGGTGAGTTATTATCCGAAGATTATCTTATCATCAGTTTCTGAGCGCGTTCAGTGACCGAACAGCCTGGACCAGAATCCCCGTTTCTTTTCCTGCTCCAGAGCCTGCCTGAGCTGGGCTATCTCATTCTGTAGCTGTTTCCGTTCTGCTTTCTGGCGCCGGCGCTCCGTATCCTGGGCTTGTTTATCCTCAAGCATCAGCGTCAGGCATTGTTTCAGCTCATTCAGTTCCCGGAGAATGCGTTCTGTCTGCTGATCATGAGGTTTTTCTGAGTGTCCTTGAGTGTGCCTTTCTGGTGTCTCATTCCGCTTTAATTCGCCGTATGCCCGGATCAGTTCACTGGTTTCAAACTCCCGTCGTCCGTCCTGGCTGGTACGGTAACTGACAAGACCTGAGCGCATATCACGGTAAAACTGTGAACGCGATCTTCCAGTCATTTTCAGTGCGTCCCGGAGTGTGTGCCATGCCATAAAGTTACAGTGTCCCATAGGTGTCTCATCTCATGGTTTCAGTAAAACATAATGAGGTCTGAGAACGGTAATGTTTGTGCTGGTTTTTGTGGCATCGGGTGGAAATAGCACGTGGTGTGGGTGGCTGTTTTTTTGATCGTTTTCACAAAAATGAAAATCCACAGGGTTGACAGGGAAAATGCAGCGGCGTAATTTTAAACTGTATATAAAACCAGTGATTATATATACAGTATATTGCTTTTAACTATTTGTTTTTAATGTCAAAGAGGATTTTATAATGGAAACAGCTGTAGCGTACTATAAAGATGGTGTTCCTTATGATGATAAGGGGCAGGTAATCATTACTCTTTTGAATGGTAATCCAGACGGGAGTGGCTCTGGCGGTGGTGGTGGAACTGGAGGTAGCAAAAGTGAAAGTTCTGCAGCCATTCATGCCACAGCTAAATGGTCTACTGCTCAATTGAAGAAAACGCAGGCAGAACAGGCTGCCCGAGCAAAAGCTGCCGCAGAAGCACAGGCTAAAGCAAAAGCAAACCGGGATGCGCTGACTCAACATCTGAAGGATATTGTGAATGAGGCGCTTCGCCATAATTCCACTCATCCGGAGGTTATTGACCTGGCTCATGCCAATAATGCAGCGATGCAGGCAGAAGCAGAGCGGTTGCGCCTTGCAAAAGCAGAAGAAAAAGCCCGTAAAGAAGCGGAAGCTGCGGAAAAGGCTTTTCAGGAAGCAGAACAACGACGTAAAGAGATAGAGAAGGAGCAGGCTGAAACAGAACGCCAATTGAAACTGGCTGAGGATGAAGAGAAACGCCTGGCAGCATTGAGTGAAGAGGCCCGGGCTGTGGAGGTGGCACAAAAAAATCTTGCTGCTGCACAATCTGAGCTGGCGAAAGTGGATGAAGAGATTAATACGCTCAATACCCGTTTAAGCTCCAGTATTCATGCCCGTGATGCAGAAACGAATACGCTGTCCGGAAAACGAAATGAGTTGGATCAGGCATCTGCTAAATATAAAGAACTGGATGAAAGGGTTAAACTTTTATCTCCTAGGGCGAATGATCCGCTTCAGAGTCGTCCTTTTTTTGAGGCCACCAGACTACGGGCGAGAGCTGGTGATGAGATGGAGGAAAAACAAAAGCAGGTAACAGCATCAGAAACGCGTCTTAACCAGATTAGCTCTGAGATAAATGGAATCCAAGAGGCTATTTCTCAGGCTAATAATAAGCGAAGTACAGCAGTTTCACGTATTCATGATGCTGAAGATAATTTGAAAACAGCACAGACTAATCTCCTGAACTCGCAGATTAAGGATGCTGTGGATGCAACAGTTAGCTTTTATCAAACGCTATCTGAAAAATATGGTGAAAAATATTCAAAAATGGCACAGGAACTTGCTGATAAATCTAAAGGTAAGAAAATCAGCAATGTGAATGAAGCTCTAGCTGCTTTTGAGAAATACAAGGATGTATTAAATAAGAAATTCAGCAAAGCAGACCGTGATGCAATTTTCAATGCACTGGAGGCGGTTAAGTATGAAGACTGGGCTAAGCATTTAGATCAGTTTGCCAAGTACTTGAAGATTACGGGACATGTTTCTTTTGGATATGATGTGGTATCTGATATCCTAAAAATTAAGGATACAGGTGACTGGAAGCCGCTATTTCTTACATTAGAGAAGAAAGCTGTAGATGCTGGAGTTAGTTATGTTGTTGTTTTACTTTTTAGTGTGCTTGCTGGAACTACATTAGGTATCTGGGGGATTGCTATTGTTACAGGCATTCTATGTGCCTTTATTGATAAGAATAAACTTAATACTATAAATGAGGTGTTGGGTATTTAATTATTCTTTATTGATATAAACAGTCCTAGCAATCCAAATGGGATTGCTAGGACCAAACAAAGTAGATTGTATAGCATAAATAGGTTTAATTTTGCCACGGGGGCATTATTTAGGTTTTTTCTTTTTCTGAAAAAATCTTTCTTTATGAACTTAAAAAATATGTGTTCAATAGCATATTTTGAATATGGGCATAGAATAGTGCTTATCACTATTGCGTATAGCATCTTATCTGACGCTAGGAAATAATACCCTTCGTTGTTTTTTGTTATAAGGTATATATATATAAGTGCGCAGTATAGGCCAAACAAAATATTTTTTATGTAGTATCTTAAACTCATAAATTAAACCTCGTTATATATTCTTTTCATTTTATAAGGATCGAGTTATGAGGAAAAGATTTTTTGTGGGAATATTCGCTATAAACCTCCTTGTTGGATGTCAGGCTAACTATATACGTGATGTTCAGGGAGGGACTGTGGCTCCATCATCTTCTTCTAAATTGACGGGGATCTCTGTTCAGTAGAAAAGATCAAAGGATCTTCTTGAGATCCTTTTTTTCTGCGCGTAATCTGCTGCCTGTAAACGAAAAAACCGCCTGGGGAGGCGGTTTGATCGAAGGTTAAGTCAGTTGGGGAACTGCTTAACCGAGGTAACTGGCTTCAGCAGAGCGCAGATACCAAATACTGTCCTTCCAGTGTAGCCGTAGTCGGGCCACTACTTCAAGAACTCTGTTGCACCATTTGCGCCATCATCGCTCTGCTAACCAAGTTACCAACGGCTGCTGCCAGTGGCGCTAAGTCGTGTCTTACCGGGTTGGACTCAAGACGATAGTTACCGGATAAGGCGCAGCGGTCGGGCTGAACGGGGGGTTCGTGCACACAGCCCAGCTTGGAGCGAACGACCTACACCGAGCCGAGATACCAACAGCGTGAGCTATGAGAAAGCGCCACGCTTCCCGAAGGGAGAAAGGCGGACAGGTATCCGGTAAGCGGCAGGGTCGGAACAGGAGAGCGCACGAGGGAGCTTCCAGGGGGAAACGCCTGGTATCTTTATAGTCCTGTCGGGTTTCGCCACCTCTGACTTGAGCGTCGATTTTTGTGATGCTCGTCAGGGGGGCGGAGCCTATGGAAAAACGCCACCTGCGCGGCCTTTGTCCCTGCCTTCGGCTTTTTGCTCACATGCTCTTTCCGGCGTTATCCCCTGATTCTGTGGATAACCGCATTACCGCCTTTGAGTGAGCTGACACCGCTCGCCGCAGTCGAACGACCGAGCGTAGCGAGTCAGTGAGCGAGGAAGCGGAAGAGCGCCTTATGTGACATTTTCTCCTTACGCTCTGTTGTGCCGTTCGGCATCCTGTCCTGAGCGTTATCTCTCTGTGCTATTTTCTACTTCAAAGCGTGTCTG
>NZ_MECT01000150.1:0-4734 GCF_001722145.1 Shigella sp. FC1544 | reverse complement strand
CGCACGTCTTCGGTGAACGCACTCTGGCCACACTGGAGCGTCTTCTGAGCCTGCTGTCGGCCTTTGAGGTCGTGGTATGGATGACGGATGGCTGGCCGCAGTATGAATCACGCCTGAAGGGAAAGCTGCACGTTATCAGCAAGCGTTACACTCAGCGCATTGAGCGACATAATCTGAATCTGAGACAACATCTGGCAAGGCTGGGACGGAAGTCACTGTCGTTCTCAAAATCGGTGGAGCTGCATGACAAGGTCATCGGGCATTATCTGAACATAAAACACTATCAGTAAGTTGGAGTCATTACCGAAATTCTGGTTCTTAGGTTCTATTCCGTGGGAGCGTAAAACCGTCACGCCAGCCAGTTTGTGGCATCATCCGGGTTTGGTGTTGATTCTCGCGGAGGGAGTTGAAACGCCTCAGCCTGAACTGACCGAGGCGGTATAACTTAACACAGTCGCCCTCTCGCCAGGTTCAGCCGCGATTCGCTCATCTGCATTGCATTCTGGCTGACGTGACAATGGGTAATCGCGATAGCTAACGCATCGGCGGCATCCGCCTGTGGATTAGCGGGCAGTTTCAGCAAGGTGCGGACCATATGCTGCACCTGACTTTTTTCGGCACTACCAATACCTACCACCGTTTGCTTTACCTGACGTGCCGCATATTCAAATACCGGCAATTCCTGATTCACCGCCGCCACAATCGCCACGCCGCGCGCCTGCCCCAGTTTCAGAGCCGAGTCGGCATTTTTGGCCATAAAGACTTGTTCAATGGCGAAATAATCTGGCTGGAACTGGGTGATGATTTCCGTCACGCCCGCATAGATGAGCTTCAGACGAGACGGTAAATCATCCACCTTGGTGCGTATGCATCCGCTACCCAGGTAGGACAGTTGCCTGCCTACCTGGCGGATGACGCCATAGCCGGTCACGCGCGAACCCGGGTCAATGCCGAGAATAATAGCCATCACGCGTCTCCGTTTTGCTGTTTAGCAGGCCTCATCAGAGAGTCGCTGCAATCTCATCAGAGATTTCACCGTTATGGTAAACTTCCTGCACGTCGTCGCAATCTTCCAGCATATCGATCAGACGCATCAGTTTCGGTGCGGTTTCTGCATCCATATCAGCTTTGGTGGACGGGATCATGGAAACTTCCGCGCTGTCTGCTTTCAGACCTGCCGCTTCCAGAGCGTCGCGCACTTTACCCATTTCTTCCCATGCAGTGTAGACATCAATCGCGCCGTCATCATAGGTCACAACGTCTTCAGCACCTGCTTCCAGAGCTGCTTCCATGATGGTGTCTTCATCGCCTTTCTCGAAGGAGATCACGCCTTTTTTGCTGAACAGATAGGCTACGGAACCATCTGTACCGAGGTTACCGCCACATTTGCTGAATGCATGACGCACTTCAGCAACGGTACGGTTGCGGTTGTCAGACAGACATTCAATCATGATTGCCGTGCCGCCAGGACCGTAACCTTCGTAGATGATGGTTTCCATGTTTGCATCATCATCACCGCCCACACCACGTGCAATTGCGCGGTTCAGTGTGTCACGGGTCATGTTGTTAGACAGTGCTTTATCCACCGCCGCACGCAGACGCGGGTTAGCGTCCGGATCGCCACCGCCCAGCTTAGCCGCGGTTACCAGCTCACGAATGATTTTAGTGAAGATTTTACCGCGCTTAGCATCCTGCGCAGCTTTACGATGTCTGGTGTTGGCCCATTTACTATGACCTGCCATAAAAATATCTCCAGATAGCCCTGCCTGTTCAGGCAGCGTTAATTACAAACTGTTCAATCGCCTGCCGGTTGCTCCAGGACTTAGTGAGCGCCGCCGCAGCAGGCGCATCAAGCCACTTGTAAGCCAGATGTTCAGTGAAAACGATCTGCCGCTCGTGCGGAAGCGCAAGACAGAACCATGATTCCGTATTACGCGTCACGCCCGGCGCATAGCGATGACGTAAATGTGAAAAAATTTCAAACTCTACCGTGCGCTGACAGTCAATTAAGGTCAGTTGTTCAGCGACAACATCAATGGTGACCTCTTCCTTTACTTCGCGCATGGCAGCTTGCGGCGCGGTTTCACCCTCTTCCACGCTGCCGGTTACCGACTGCCAGAAATCGGGATCGTCACGCCGCTGCAACATCAGCACCCGTTTCGTATCTTGTGCATAGATGACCACTAAGATCGAAACGGGACGCTTATACACTTTATCCTTCACGCTGCCTCTTCGTTGACTGCCTTCGCTCATCCCATTCACATAGTTATCTATGCTCATGGGAGTTCACTCAATTGCCGCCTTGATGCAACGCGAATGATTTCGTGTATTTGAATCATATCAGTTATTCTCTGCCTTCTTCACAACCTGAATGCTCAGCTCAGCCAGTGCAGTCGGGTTAGCAAAGCTCGGTGCTTCAGTCATCAGACACGCTGCCGCCGTGGTTTTCGGGAAGGCGATAACGTCACGGATATTGTCGGTGCCAGTCAGCAGCATGGTCAGACGGTCAAGACCGAATGCCAGACCTGCGTGCGGCGGAGTACCGTATTTCAGGGCGTCGAGCAGGAAGCCGAATTTCTCGCGCTGTTCCTCTTCGTTGATACCCAGAATACCAAACACCGTCTGCTGCATATCACCATTATGGATACGTACTGAACCACCGCCCACTTCGTAACCATTGATGACCATATCGTAAGCGTTCGCCACCGCATTTTCCGGTGCAGCTTTCAGTTCTGCAGCAGTCATGTCTTTCGGTGAGGTGAACGGATGGTGCATTGCCGTCAGGCCGCCTTCACCGTCGTCTTCAAACATCGGGAAGTCGATAACCCACAGCGGTGCCCATTTGCTTTCGTCGGTCAGACCAAGGTCTTTACCCACTTTCAGGCGCAGTGCGCCCATCGCGTCGGCAACAATTTTCTTGTTGTCGGCACCGAAGAAAATCATATCGCCATCTTGCGCGGCAGTACGATCCAGGATGGCTTCGATGATTTCTGCATTAAGGAACTTCGCTACCGGGCTGTTGATACCTTCCAGACCTTTCGCGCGTTCGTTAACTTTGATGTAAGCCAGACCTTTCGCGCCGTAGATTTTAACGAAGTTACCGTATTCGTCGATCTGCTTACGGGTCAGCGATGCGCCACCCGGAACACGTAGAGCGGCAACACGGCCTTTCGGATCGTTCGCCGGCCCCGCAAATACTGCAAACTCAACAGATTTCAGCAGATCGGCAACGTCGGTCAGTTCCATCGGGTTACGCAGATCCGGTTTATCAGAACCATAACGGCGTTCTGCTTCCGCAAAGGTCATTACCGGGAAATCGCCCAGATCCACGCCCTTCACTTCCAGCCACAAATGACGCACCAGCGCTTCCATCACTTCACGCACTTGCGGCGCGGTCATGAAAGAAGTTTCCACATCGATCTGAGTAAACTCAGGCTGACGATCAGCGCGCAGGTCTTCGTCACGGAAGCATTTAACGATCTGATAGTAACGGTCAAAACCGGACATCATCAGCAGCTGTTTGAACAACTGTGGGGATTGCGGCAGTGCGTAGAATTTACCTTTGTGCACACGAGAAGGCACCAGGTAGTCACGCGCGCCTTCCGGCGTGGCTTTGGTCAGCATCGGAGTTTCGATGTCGAGGAAGCCGTGGTCATCCATAAAACGGCGCACCAGGCTGGTGATTTTAGCGCGGGTTTTCAGGCGCTGAGCCATTTCCGGACGACGCAGGTCGAGGTAGCGGTATTTCAGACGCGCTTCTTCGGTGTTGACGTGGTTAGAGTCAAGCGGCAGAACATCTGCGCGGTTGATGATAGTCAGCGAGGACGCCAGCACTTCGATTTCGCCGGTCGCCATATCGCGGTTAATATTTTTTTCGTCACGCGCACGTACGGTGCCCGTGACCTGAATGCAGAACTCATTACGCAGTTCAGAGGCCAGCTTTAACGCGTCCGCACGATCCGGATCGAAAAATACCTGCACGATACCTTCGCGGTCGCGCATATCGATGAAGATCAGGCTACCAAGATCACGACGACGGTTGACCCAACCACACAGAGTCACCTGCTGCCCCACGTGGGACAAACGGAGCTGTCCACAATATTCTGTACGCATGAGATATCCCTTAACTTAGCTGCCGGCGGATGCCCCTGCTGCGCAGGTGACCAAGTCGCAGCGTTAGCTGTATGTCACAACTGAATGAAAAAAGGCGGCTATTATACTGGAAATTCTGCCGCACCGTAAGAGCCTGGCCCGCGCTGGAACGCCTCGTTACCACTTTATATCGGGCCTGAAATCAGACTCTACGCCAGTTTGCTATAAAGGTGTTGCCCGAACTCATAAAAATTAACAAAATTTGTCGTTCCGCCATCGGCTAATCGCATTAAGGTGTGAGGCACGATTTTGTTTTTTCAGGAGTCAGCATGCTTGAACTTAATGCTAAAACCACTGCGTTGGTGGTGATCGATTTACAAGAAGGCATCTTACCTTTTGCCGGTGGTCCACATACTGCCGATGAGGTAGTTAATCGCGCCGGGAAGCTGGCGGCGAAATTTCGCGCCAGCGGTCAGCCCGTGTTTCTGGTGCGAGTTGGCTGGTCTGCCGATTACGCCGAAGCATTAAAACAGCCGGTTGATGCCCCCGTTACTTTATTCGTACCCCTTATAATGGGGTGTTAGCCAGCCAGACCCGGCATGATTACTGCCCCCAGTCGTCCATGATCCGGGGGGTGATGTC
>NZ_MECT01000149.1:0-4780 GCF_001722145.1 Shigella sp. FC1544 | reverse complement strand
CTGAGTTTTTTAAGTGACGTAAAACCGTGTTGAGGCCAACGCCCATAATGCGTGCACTGGCACGACATCCGACGCCATTCATGGCCATATCAATGATTTTCTGGTGCGTACCGGGCTGAGAGGCGGTGTAAGTGAACTGTAGTTGCCATGTTTTACGGCAATGAGAGCAGAGATAGCGCTGATGTCCGGCAGTGCTTTTGCCGTTACGCACCACGCCTTCAGTAGCGGAGCAGGAAGGACATCTGATGGAAATGGAAGCCACGCAAGCACCTTAAAATCACCATCATACACTAAATCAGTAAGTTGGCAGCATTACCTTTGCAGGCATGATAAAACATCATCAACAAAGATGAAACAAGACGTAATATGTTTTGAGTGAATGTAATAAAAATAGTGCTGCAAAACAAAACGATACCGCGATACTCTAAGTCTGGATAAATATGTGAGATCAATAAATGAAAATTATCAGTTTTGTTCTGCCTTGCTTGCTGGTCCTGGCTGGTTGTTCAACCCCTTCTCAGCCAGAAGCACCTAAACCGCCGCAGATTGGTATGGCAAATCCGGCGTCGGTCTATTGCCAGCAGAAGGGCGGGACGCTCATTCCAGTGTCGACAGCGCAAGGGGTCAGCAACAATTGCAAATTACCGGGCGGTGAAACGATTGATGAATGGGCATTGTGGCGACGGGACCATCCGGCTGGTGAAAAATAACCGCCGGATGCTGTACTAAAATCACAAGCTACGTAGCCAGTCGGCCAGCACCAGCGCATGGTTCTGCGTGGTGTTTTTTGCTGCGTAGAGCAGGGTCAGCGGCTGTTTTTTGGCGATGTCCGCCAGCCGCTTTCCTTCTTGATCGTGTTGCGCCAGTTCTGCAAGATATTGCTCGCGAAAGGTTGTAAAATCGACGACTTCGCCGTGAAAGGCTTTGCGCAGTTCCGTTGACGGCGTGATTTCTTTATCCCACTCATCAAGGGCTAAATCGGTTTTTTTGATACCGCGCGGCCAGAGGCGGTCGACCAGTACGCGATAACCATCGCTCTGTTCAGCCGGATCATAAACGCGTTTGCACTGAATATTCATCGTGTTTGTTCTCCCTTTCACGCATGATTTGTCACGTCACTATAGCACCGGATATGAGCGAATTTCTTTGTCTCTCCCGGCGCAAAGTCCGAAAATCGCCATCAGTAGTGAAAGTATTGCAACACCCATCAGTGGTACGGACCAGTTACCGTTAGCATCGTGTATTTTACCCATTAGCGGCGGCCCACAGGCTGCCAGCAAATACCCGACGGATTGTGCCATCCCCGAGAGTGCCGCCGCCTGATGCGCAGAACTTGCCCGAAGACCAATGAACGTCAACCCCAGTATCATTGTTGCGCCGGAACCAAAACCGAAAAGCAGAGTCCAGGTGATCGCGTGCGCTGGCATAAAGCAGAGCCCAACAGTGCCCACTGCGCACATCAAGGCAACGAACGCTGCAATACCACGCTGGTCTTTCACATGATGTAAGAAAAGAGGGATCAGCAAACCGGGAGCTGCTGTGGCTAGTTGCAGCAAACCATGCAGTGAACCCGCCTGTGCTTCGCTATAGCCGTGACTGATGAGGATCGCCGGAAGCCAGCCAATAATCACGTAATAGACCAGTGAGTTGCTCCCAAGAAACAATGTGACCTGCCAGGCAAGCGGCGAACGCCAGATACCCCGAGTATGTAAGGCGCGCGAGGTACTCAAATTTGCATGTTGTTGGCTTCGCCACTGTGGCAGCCATAAAAAAAGAGCCAGCAGAGGAAAACACATCAGCATGAGCAACGCGCCTTGCCAGCCAAAACCGTTCAAAGCCAGCGGCACTACCATAGCCGATCCAAGTGCCGCCGCAGCTCCCATTGTCAGGGAATATGCGCCGGTAAGTCTGGCGACGGAATGAGGGAGATCGCGTTTAATTAATCCTGGCAGTAAGACATTGCCTAATGCAATCCCACCGCCAATGACCGCTGTACCGCCAAATAATAAGTAAGGCGAAGGGAGAGAGCGAATTGCGATACCAGCACAGATCAAAAGTAACGCGGCAAACAGGCTACGTTCCATACCAAAACGTCGCGCTACCGGGGCGGCCAAAGGTGAGATTAGCGCAAAGGCCAATAATGGCAGGGTGGTCAATAAGCCGGTTTGCGCTGTCGTCAGCGAGTAAGCGGAACGAATCGTATCCAGTAACGGTGCTGCGCCGGTAAAGGTGACGCGTAATGTTGTGGCAATCATCAGAATGCCAGCGATAAGGACAATCCTGTTTTTGCCGCTTAATGAAGTTGAACAGGTCATATGCTTCTCATTGTTACAAACGAGGCTGTACCTTACCGTTTTTATTGTTATGTTGAATCAAGCTAAAATGACAAATTATCGCTAAATTCGGACAAAATGATGCACAGGTTGAATCTCAATGGCTATGAACCCGACCGACACCATGAAGCCGCGGTCGCATTTTGTATTCACGCCGGAACGGATGAGTTAACCAGTCCTGTACATCAGCACCGCAAAGGACAGCTGATACTAGCATTACATGGTGCAATTACCTGTACGGTGGAAAATGCTTTGTGGATGGTGCCGCCGCAATATGCGGTTTGGATACCGGGCGGGGTGGAACATAGCAATCAAGTGACAGCTAACGCTGAACTCTGTTTTCTGTTTATCGAACCCAGCGCAGTGACAATGCCGACAACATGTTGCACATTGAAAATATCGCCCTTATGCCGGGAATTGATTTTAACCCTGGCAAACAGGACGACGACTCAGCGTGCTGAGCCGATGACCCGCAGATTAATACAGGTCCTGTTTGATGAACTCCCTCAGCAGCCACAACAACAGCTGCACCTGCCCGTTTCTTCTCATCCTAAAATCCGCACGATGGTGGAGATGATGGCGAAAGGGCCCGTCGAGTGGGGGTCATTAGGGCAATGGGCTGGCTTTTTTGCGATGAGTGAACGCAATCATGCGCGACTGATAGTAAAAGAGACGGGGTTGAGTTTTCGCCAGTGGCGTCAGCAGTTACAGCTGATTATGGCACTTCAGGGATTAGTGAAAGGCGATACTGTACAGAAAGTTGCTCATACGCTGGGGTATGATTCAACAACGGCCTTTATTACTATGTTTAAGAAAGGCCTGGGGCAAACGCCAGGCCGATATATTGCGGGATTAACTACTGTTTCCCCACAATCAGCGAAACCAGACCCGCGGCAATAAGCGGGCCGACCGGTACGCCGCGAAACAGCGCCACGCCTAAAACAGTGCCTACCAGCAGCCCGGCGACTAGTTGCGGCTGGCTGCCCATTAAGGTCACGCCGCGCCCACCCAGCCAGGAGACAATCACGCCTACTGCAATTGCCACCAGCGATTTCCAGTTCAGAAACGAGTGAATCAAGGTTGAGGGCGGTAGCGTCCCGCTGGCGATGGGGGCCATAACGCCAATCGTCAGAATGATTATCCCGATACTTAGCCCCTGTTGTTCAATCCACGGGAAAAAGGTGCTTAACGGTGTGACGCGGACAATGATCAACACCAGAATTGAAACGGCGACAGTGGTGTTATGACTGATAAAGCCTAGCGCAGCTAACCCGAGCAGGATCAGCAAAGTGACATCAAACATCGTGGTTTCCTTGCCAAAAAATAATAAGCCTGCTTACTTTACGCTTGCTGCAGGAAGGAAGTAGAAAATCTTTACGTTTTTTGCATAAAAATCAGGCGAACTGTCATCAAACTGCCATTTGTGCACGCTAACAATAACGTGAAAACAGCTATCTCCCGGGGGCATGCTATGAACGATCAAATGTTCGTCGAGACACTGATTATCACGTCATCGTTTTTTGCCATTGCTGTTGTGCTGGTTTTGTCCGTTCTGCTTATTGAACGGACAGGCTAGTTACGCAGTGCGGCGGAAATTGACCAGTTCTGGTTGCGCAATGCGCAAATAATCCGTGGTTTTCAAAATAACGGATTTATCCAGCATCCCTGCATTGAAGGCGATTTCATCAAATCGTTCGAAGAGTAGAGGGTCGGCAACCAGTTTGAGTTTTGGATGGAAGCTGAAAGGGGGGATCGCGCCGAAGACACAGCCTGTGAGTTCATCGACTTCAGCAGGGCTGGCTAACGAAGCGCGTAATCCGCCTATATGGCTGGCAAGTTGGCTCAGATCGGCCTGTTGATCGGCAGCGAGGATCGCCAGAACATGTTGATTTACGCCATTGCCTTTGACTTTACATACCAGTGCCTTAGCTCCCTGGCCTAAAGCGGTGCCACGAATTTCTGACACCGCTTCACATTTACCTACCGCTTCATGGGTAACGACGCGGAAGTTAGCACCTTCTTGTGATAATAAAGCGATTAACCGCTGATGCGTCACGCTTCCTTTAGCCATTTCAGTCATTTCACGCTCCTGAGATTACAAGCAAACAACCACAGAAGGTTATCATGAACGGCTGTTTTTGTTCTGCTTATTGACATATAAACGCTCATCGGAAGCTTTATACGCATCATGTAACTGAGGTGTACTGGCAATAGCGGACACTACCATTTGTTCTTTTTTTAAGCAGCCATCTGATGATATTTTTCCCTGAAGGCTGCCGGGGAGATATTCCCCAGACGAGAGTGACGACGCTGACGATTGTAGAAAATCTCAATGTATTCCCGTATTACTGAGATGGCTTCATCCCGGTTATTAAAACGATAGTGGCTCAGGCTCTCATTTTTCAGCGTTCCCCAGAAGCTTTCCATCGGAGCGTTGTCGTAACAGT
>NZ_MECT01000148.1:0-4804 GCF_001722145.1 Shigella sp. FC1544 | reverse complement strand
AATTAGGGCAGCCTTTTCGCCTGCCGGGATTCACATTTTTCTGCATATCTGACACTTTGGTTCCCACTACTTATTTGGTGGACACCACTTTGTCTAATTTGTCAGATTCTGACCAGACGGTTCAGGCTGTACGCTTACAACCGTTCTGACAGCTTCGGCTTTGAACTCTTTAGAGTAACGTTGGTTTTTTCTGCTCATTATTAGCTCCTTCTGATGCCATTCTATTTCAGGAAGGAGTGTCCGTTAAACTCAGGCTACCTCAGGGTTGTAGGCGCGTGGGTATGGAACCGAAATAAAGAAACGGTGGAAACCTGCCACGCAAAAGCAGTGGTACTGGCAACCGGCGGTGCGTCGAAGGTGTATCAGTACACCACCAATCCGGATATTTCTTCTGGCGATGGCATTGCTATGGCGTGGCGCGCGGGCTGTCGGGTTGCCAATCTCGAATTTAATCAGTTCCACCCTACCGCACTGTATCACCCACAGGCACGCAATTTCCTGTTAACGGAAGCACTGCGCGGCGAAGGCGCTTATCTCAAGCGCCCGGATGGCACGCGTTTTATGCCCGATTTTGATGAGCGCGGCGAACTGGCCCCGCGCGATATTGTCGCCCGCGCCATTGACCATGAAATGAAACGCCTCGGCGCAAATTGTATGTTCCTCGACATCAGCCATAAGCCCGCCGATTTTATTCGCCAGCATTTCCCGATGATTTATGAAAAATTGCTCGGGCTGGGGATTGATCTCACACAAGAACCGGTACCGATTGTGCCTGCTGCACACTATACCTGCGGTGGTGTAATGGTTGATGATCATGGGCGTACGGACGTCGAGGGCTTGTATGCCATTGGCGAGGTGAGTTATACCGGCTTACACGGCGCTAACCGCATGGCCTCGAATTCATTGCTGGAGTGTCTGGTCTATGGCTGGTCGGCGGCAGAAGATATCACCAGACGTATGCCTGATGCCCACGGCGTCAGTACGTTACCACCGTGGGATGAAAGCCGCGTTGAGAACCCTGACGAACGGGTAGTAATTCAGCATAACTGGCACGAGCTACGGCTGTTTATGTGGGATTACGTCGGCATTGTGCGCACAACAAAACGTCTTGAGCGCGCCCTGCGGCGTATCAATATGTTGCAACAGGAAATAGACGAATATTACGCCCACTTCCGCGTGTCGAATAATTTGCTGGAGCTGCGTAATCTGGTGCAGGTTGCGGAATTGATTGTTCGCTGTGCCATGATGCGCAAGGAGAGTCGTGGCCTGCATTTCACACTGGATTATCCGGAACTGCTCACCCATTCCGGTCCGTCGATCCTTTCCCCCGGCAATCATTACATAAACAGATAAAAAGCCTGGGTCAGCGCCGTATACGCTTCGGAATAGTTCTGGTCTGGCCCACGAATGACTAAGCGATCGCTAAAGCATTCTCCCGCCTGCGGGGAGAATGCCAGCAGCACCCGATGCGGCAGTCGCGCTTCGTTTTCCGCCACATCCGTCCGCAAACGTAAATGCCAGCCCATGCTTAATGCCAGCTCCGTAAAACCATTACCAATCTGCTCTGGCAGCACTACGCAGAAAAATCCCTCTTCGGTAATGCACTCCGCCGCACAGGTCAGCAGCGATGGGTGATCAAGCGTAGTGGTATAGCGAGCCTGTTCCCGTTGAGGGATCGCGCACTCTACTCCCTGCTGATAGTAAGGGGGGTTACTGATGATTAAATCGAAGCGTACTGTCTGCTGTGTGAGCCACTGCTGAATATCCGCCGTATGGACGTTAATCCGCTCTGCCCACGGGGACTGGTTGATATTTTCCTGCGCCTGCGCGGCAGCTTCACTTTCCAGCTCAACGGCATCAATTATCACGCTGTCACTGGTTCGCTGCGCCAGCATCAGTGCCAGCAACCCGCTACCCGCGCCGATATCAAGGCAACGTTTCACCCCAGCCACCGGTGCCCATGCGCCCAGCAAAATGCCATCCGTTCCCACTTTCATCGCACAGCGATCGTGAGCAACAAAAAACTGTTTAAAAGTAAATCCATTACGACGAAGCACGGATGTAGACTGTGACATGAAAATAAAACCTTGCAGGAAAAACGGCGATAGCACCGGGTGAGAACAATACCCGAGAAGCGATATCCATACAAACAGATGAAGATTGCAGCCGTAACGTCTATAATCAGCGCCCCACACAGAGGTAGAACATGACTGTAACGACTTTTTCCGAACTTGAACTCGACGAAAGCCTGCTGGAAGCCCTCCAGGATAAAGGTTTCACTCGCCCGACCGCCATTCAGGCTGCCGCTATTCCGCCTGCGCTCGATGGCCGTGATGTACTCGGTTCTGCGCCGACAGGCACCGGTAAAACGGCGGCGTATCTGCTGCCAGCGTTGCAGCACCTGCTCGATTTCCCGCGTAAGAAATCCGGTCCGCCGCGTATTTTGATCCTCACCCCAACTCGCGAGCTGGCGATGCAGGTGGCCGATCATGCCCGCGAACTGGCGAAACATACGCATCTGGATATCGCCACCATTACCGGCGGCGTAGCCTATATGAACCACGCGGAAGTGTTCAGCGAAAATCAGGACATCGTGGTCGCCACGACCGGACGTCTGCTGCAATACATAAAAGAAGAGAACTTCGATTGCCGCGCGGTTGAAACGCTGATCCTCGACGAAGCAGACCGTATGCTGGATATGGGCTTCGCTCAGGATATCGAACATATTGCTGGCGAAACGCGCTGGCGTAAACAGACCCTGCTCTTTTCGGCAACGCTGGAAGGCGATGCGATTCAGGACTTTGCCGAGCGTCTGCTGGAAGATCCGGTGGAGGTTTCTGCCAATCCGTCCACCCGTGAGCGCAAAAAAATTCATCAGTGGTATTACCGCGCCGATGACCTGGAACATAAAACCGCATTGCTGGTGCATCTGTTAAAACAGCCGGAAGCGACCCGCTCAATTGTGTTTGTGCGTAAGCGTGAACGTGTGCATGAGCTGGCAAACTGGCTGCGCGAAGCGGGCATCAACAACTGCTATCTCGAAGGTGAGATGGTACAGGGCAAGCGTAATGAAGCGATTAAACGCCTGACCGAAGGCCGCGTAAACGTACTGGTAGCAACCGATGTTGCCGCGCGCGGTATCGACATTCCAGACGTCAGCCACGTCTTTAACTTCGATATGCCGCGCAGTGGTGATACTTATTTGCACCGTATCGGACGTACCGCGCGCGCCGGTCGTAAAGGCACCGCGATTTCGCTGGTGGAAGCCCATGACCATCTGCTGCTTGGCAAAGTTGGCCGTTATATTGAAGAGCCGATAAAAGCTCGCGTCATTGAGGAACTACGCCCGAAAACGCGTACGCCAAGCGAGAAGCAGACCGGCAAGCCATCGAAGAAAGTACTGGCAAAACGCGCCGAGAAGAAAAAAGCTAAAGAGAAAGAGAAGCCGCGGGTGAAAAAACGCCATCGCGACACCAAAAATATTGGTAAGCGCCGTAAACCGAGCGGAACGGGCGTGCCACCGCAAACGACAGAAGAGTAATCTTAATTCCGGGTTTAAGCCCGGAATTAAAAGTGCTGGCAAACGCAAAACTGCCTGATGCGCTACGCTTATCAGGCCTACATGGCTCATGCAATATATTGAATTTGCACGATCTTGTAGGCCGGATAAGGCGTTCACGCCGCATCCGGCATGAACAAAACGCACTTCGTCGACAAGTTGGGTGCCGGGTTTAAGCCCGGCATTATTTTTATCCCGGCAAAAAACACTCTTCAATACACTGAATAAAAGTGTGCATCGCCGGGCTAACCGCTTTTCCAGCATGGTGTGCGCACATGGCCGTAATGGTCTGCGACTGTTCGCCAAAAGGCAATTCAATTAATTCTCCGCTCTCAAGCTCTTTTTCCACCGCAAAGCGGGGCAAGTAACTGACACCGATATTCGCCGCGACACAACGTTTGATACTTTCAATGCTTAACAGCTCAATGGTGTTTTCCACCGTGATCCGCCGCTGACGCAGCGTGCTCTCAAATATCTGCCGGAAGACACATTGCGGTTCGTTGATAATAAAGCTACAGGCGTTATGTCTTCCCGGCTCAGTAAAATCGACATCTGCAATTTGCGGTGAAGCCACCAGCACCAGCGATTGTTCACCCAACTCTCGTCGGTTCAGGGCATCATCATTCCCTACGCGATAAAAGACGCCGACATCGGCCTCATCATTCAGTAGCGCATCACGGATCACGTAACAGTTCAGCGACTGCAACGATAAACGCACTTTTGGTGCGCGTTGCCGAAAACGCTGCAACACCTGCGGCATTCGGTAAGAGAGCAACGTTTCGCCCGAAACAACGCGTAGTTCCCCGTCCGGATCTGACTCCTTTTTGGCAGCCTCACGAAGCGTATCCATCACTCGGGTAAGTTCATAAATGTGCGGCAGCAACTTTTTTCCTTCGCGGGTAAGGCACATCCGTCGGCCAATTTTCTCAAATAACTGGACTGAAAACTCCTGCTCAAGCTGCTGAATATGAAAAGTCACCGTCGATTGTGTACAGCACAATTTTTGCGAAGCTCGCAAAAAGGAACCCTCTTCCACCACGGTTTTAAGCGTAATAAAACGGCGCAGATCCATAACCCCAAACCTATCGAAAATATCGAATCTAGAATATAAAAACATTCATTTTTTAAATGTTCTGTGTCGGGTACTGGATTTGCCCCTATATTTCCAGACATCTGTTATCACTTAACCCATTACAAGCCCGCTGCCGCAGATATTCCCGTGGCGAGCGATAACCCAGCGCACTA
>NZ_MECT01000147.1:0-4806 GCF_001722145.1 Shigella sp. FC1544 | reverse complement strand
GGCTTACTACACCCGCAAAATGAGTCAGGGAAAACGACACAATCAGGCGCTTATCGCCCTGGCGAGACGACGCTGCGACGTTCTGTTCGCCATGATGCGCGACGGGACTTTTTATACCCCGCAGGGGTCATAACATGCTTGACAACTTAATAGGGGCACCCCCCAGCATCTATACTTATCTTTTTGCTCTGTTTTCTCACTGGAGGAGTCATGCGGTGGATCCTGTTCATCCTCTTCTGCCTGCTGGGCGCACCTGCCCACGCGGTATCCATACCCGGCGTTACAACCACAACGACAACGGACTCAACGACTGAACGGCCCCGGAACCGGATATCGAACAAAAAAAAGCGGCCTATGGCGCACTGGCGGATGTGCTGGATAACGACACCTCGCGTAAAGAATTGATCGACCAGTTGCGTACTGTCGCCGCGACGCCCCCTGCGGAACCGGTCCCGAAGATCGTGCCGCCGACGCTGGTTGAAGAGCAAACCGTGCTGCAAAAGGTCACCGAAGTCAGCCGCCATTATGGTGAAGCCCTTTCCGCCCGCTTCGGGCAACTTTATCGCAATATTACCGGCTCCCCGCATAAGCCGTTTAATCCACAAACATTCAGCAATGCGCTGACCCATTTTTCAATGTTAGCGGTATTAGTGTTTGGTTTTTACTGGCTGATTCGCCTGTGCGCACTGCCGCTGTATCGCAAAATGGGCCTGTGGGCGCGGCAAAAAAATCGTGAGCGCAGTAACTGGTTGCAGCTTCCGGCGATGATTATCGGGGCGTTTATTATCGACCTACTGTTACTGGCACTGACATTATTTGTCGGCCAGGTATTAAGCGACAACCTGAATGCAGGCAGTCGCACCATCGCTTTCCAACAAAGTTTGTTTCTCAACGCCTTTGCCCTGATTGAATTTTTCAAAGCTGTACTACGCCTGATTTTTTGCCCAAACGTGGCTGAACTGCGCCCGTTCACGATTCATGACGAGACCGCCCGTTACTGGAGTCGTCGCCTGAGCTGGTTAAGCAGTTTGATAGGTTATGGCCTGATTGTGGCCGTGCCGATTATCTCTAATCAGGTGAATGTACAGATAGGTGCGCTGGCGAACGTCATCATTATGCTGTGCATGACCGTCTGGGCGTTGTACCTGATCTTTCGCAATAAAAAAGAGATTACCCAACATTTGCTCAACTTTGCGGAGCATTCGCTGGCCTTTTTCAGCCTGTTTATCCGCGCCTTTGCGCTGGTGTGGCACTGGCTGGCAAGCGCCTATTTTATCGTGCTGTTTTTCTTTTCGTTGTTCGATCCGGGCAACAGCCTGAAATTTATGATGGGTGCAACGGTGCGCAGCCTGGCGATTATTGGTATCGCAGCGTTTGTTTCCGGTATGTTTTCCCGCTGGCTGGCGAAAACCATCACCCTCTCGCCACATACTCAGCGTAACTATCCGGAGTTGCAAAAACGGCTGAATGGCTGGCTTTCGGCGGCGCTGAAAACGGCGCGTATTCTGACCGTCTGCGTGGCGGTAATGTTGCTGTTGAGCGCATGGGGATTGTTCGATTTCTGGAACTGGCTGCAAAACGGCGCGGGGCAGAAAACCGTAGATATCCTGATCCGTATCGCACTTATTCTTTTTTTCTCGGCGGTTGGCTGGACGGTGCTCGCCAGTTTGATCGAAAACCGGCTGGCTTCGGATATTCATGGCCGCCCGCTACCCAGCGCCCGTACGCGTACCCTGCTGACGCTGTTTCGTAACGCGCTGGCGGTGATTATCAGTACCATCACCATCATGATTGTGTTGTCGGAAATCGGCGTCAATATCGCGCCATTGCTGGCAGGTGCCGGGGCATTAGGTCTGGCTATCTCGTTTGGTTCGCAAACGCTGGTGAAAGATATCATTACCGGGGTGTTTATTCAGTTTGAAAACGGCATGAACACTGGAGATTTGGTGACTATCGGGCCGTTGACCGGCACAGTGGAACGGATGTCGATTCGCTCCGTGGGCGTGCGCCAGGATACCGGGGCGTATCACATCATTCCGTGGTCTTCGATAACCACCTTTGCTAACTTCGTCCGCGGTATTGGTTCGGTAGTGGCAAACTACGATGTTGATCGCCATGAAGATGCTGATAAAGCCAATCAGGCACTGAAAGATGCGGTAGCGGAATTGATGGAAAACGAAGAAATTCGCGGGCTGATTATTGGTGAACCGAATTTTGCCGGGATTGTCGGCTTAAGCAATACCGCGTTTACACTGCGTGTTTCGTTCACCACGCTGCCACTCAAACAGTGGACGGTACGCTTTGCCCTCGACAGCCAGGTGAAAAAACATTTCGACCTGGTGGGCGTTCGCGCGCCAGTGCAGACTTATTAGGTGCTGCCTACTCCGGGCGCGACCCCGGCTGAACCGTTACCGCCGGGGGAGCCAACGCTTTAACGCTGGCGATTGACAAAACGGCGGCGCTGCTCGTCGTTCATAAAGGTCCAGGCAATAAAGCGACTCTGCTTTTGCCCCTGGGCCATCTCTTTTTTTACCACCTTCACCGCGCCCACGTCGGTCAGAGCACGATACAACGGCGGTAAGTTTTCACCACGAGATACCAGCGAGGTAAACCACATCACCTGCTTCGCGAAGCCTTTGCTCTCTTCAATCATCTTTTTGATAAAGGCGACTTCACCACCTTCACACCACAACTCCTGTTGCTGACCACCAAAGTTCAGTGCATCGTCTTTGTTCAGCCCCAGGTTACGGCGTTTACGCTCACTACCTGCCCGCGCTGCAGCGGCGGAATCGTGGAATGGCGGGTTACACAAGGTCGCGTCGTATTGCTCGTTTTTATGGATGATGCCGTTAAAAATTGCCCCACTCTCTTTTTGCCGACGCAGACGAATGGCGCGGTTAAGCCCCGGATTAGCACTGATAATCGCCTGCGCACTGCTTAACGCCTGGCTGCTGGTTTCACTACCGGTAAAACGCCAGCCATATTCATGTACGCCAATCAGCGGATAAATACAGTTCGCACCAACGCCGATATCCAGAATGCTGGCATTCGCTGGAATTGTTCCGCTTGCTTCAGCCAGTAAATCGGCAAGGTGATGAATATAATCCGCCCGGCCCGGTACTGGTGGGCAGAGAAAACCGTCGGGGATATCCCAGTTCGCTACGGCGTAAAAATGGGCCAGCAACGCCTTATTGAGCGCCTTCACCGCCAGCGGATTGGCAAAGTCTACGCTTTGCTCCCCGGCGGGTGTAAGCGTGAGGAATTGCCTGAGTTCAGGATTGACCTGACAAAGCGTGGCGAGATCGTAGCGGCTGTGATGACGGTTGCGCGGATGCAACCCCGGTTTCTGGGCGGACATAGCATTCTCCTTTAAGCAGCGGCGTAAGATACCCGCATAACGCGACAGGGTAAATATCTGGCTGCGTTTATCATTCCCCAAAACCTTAACATGGCTATGGTTTATGGCAATTCATCATAAAAATCAGCATTATGCATGTCATTGATTTGTCTTATTTTGTAAAAATATATCGTTCAAAAAATAAGCACATCTCTGTCAATTTTTTGCGTCATTTGCATCGCGCAGGCGACCTACACTTATCAGGCACTACCCGTTGTATTTATGAGGATGTCATTATGAAAAAGTGCCTCACACTACTGATTGCCACCGTCCTGAGCGGAATCTCTCTCACGGCTTATGCCGCGCAACCGATGAGTAACCTGGACAGCGGTCAGCTACGGCCCGCCGGTACCGTTTCGGCAACTGGCGCATCAAACCTAAGCGATCTGGAGGATAAACTGGCAGAAAAAGCGCGCGAACAAGGCGCGAAAGGTTATGTCATTAATTCCGCAGGCGGAAATGACCAGATGTTCGGTACTGCAACCATCTACAAATAACCCCACCAACGTAACTGCATTCGCCTCTGGATGCAGTTTTCGCCTGTTTTGTAATCAAAAAACATCAAATATGAACTCAATGTAAATAAATGTATTTCTTTTTCGCGCAATGGGTGATAGAAAATCGCGCCAAGTGATAATGCTTATCAGAATTATTATCACTTGCACGAACACTATCACGGGATTAACAGTGGCATCGCATCCGCAGAGATGCTTTCTCGTGGCAGTGAAAATTTCAACATATAAGAAAAAGTCACCTGCAAAATGGAAAACAATCGCAATTTCCCTGCCAGACAATTTCATTCGCTCACGTTCTTTGCCGGTCTTTGTATTGGCATCACACCTGTGGCTCAGGCACTCGCCGCCGAAGGGCAAACTAACGCGGATGACACGCTGGTTGTCGAAGCATCAACGCCTTCGCTTTATGCGCCACAACAATCTGCCGATCCGAAATTCTCGCGTCCGGTAGCGGATACTACCCGCACGATGACGGTGATTTCTGAACAAGTGATTAAAGATCAGGGCGCAACCAACCTTACCGACGCGCTCAAAAACGTCCCCGGCGTGGGTAATGCCGATCAGTTAAGGATCAGTTGACCGATCCAGTGGCTGTGTAAGAATCCGGAAACGCTCACTTGTTTCCGGATTTTTTTATGCACATTGGACAGGCTCTTGATCTGGTATCCCGTTACGATTCTCTGCGTAACCCACTGACTTCTCTGGGGGATTACCTCGACCCCGAACTCATCTCTCGTTGCCTTGCCGAATCAGGTACTGTAACGCTACGCAAGCGCCGTCTTCCCCTCGAAATGATGGTCTGGTGTATTGTTGGCATGGCGCTTGAGCGTAAAGAACCTCTTCACCAGATTGTGAATCGCCTGGACATCATGCTGCCGGGCAATCGCCCCTTCG
>NZ_MECT01000146.1:0-4837 GCF_001722145.1 Shigella sp. FC1544 | reverse complement strand
TTTCTGGTGCGTACCGGGCTGAGAGGCGGTGTAAGTGAACTGTAGTTGCCATGTTTTACGGCAATGAGAGCAGAGATAGCGCTGATGTCCGGCAGTGCTTTTGCCGTTACGCACCACGCCTTCAGTAGCGGAGCAGGAAGGACATCTGATGGAAATGGAAGCCACGCAAGCACCTTAAAATCACCATCATACACTAAATCAGTAAGTTGGCAGCATTACCCGCGCATTATTGTTAAGGAATGATCATGAGTGACCAACCCGTTCTGTTCAGCAGAGTGGCGGCTTCCTGCCGCCTGACATTGAACCGTGAAGATAAATGTCATGCTATTAACGAAGAGATGATCGAATCTCTCGACCATTATTTAAATGAAATTGAAAACGACACCACATTACGATTAGTCGAATTAACGGCAACCGGCGATAAATTCTTTTGTGCGGGCGGCGATATTAAATCGTGGTCGGCCTATTCGCCATTAGATATGGGCAGAAAATGGATTAAACGCGGTAATGACGTTTTTAATCGCCTGCGAAACATACCCCAATTAACCGTTGCGAATCTCAACGGTCATACCATCGGCGGTGGTATTGAACTGGCCTTGTGCTGCGATATTCGTATTGCCCGCCCCGGCGCGAAATTCTCTAACCCGGAAGTGATGCTCGGCATGGTGCCTGGCTGGATGGGCATTGAACGTGTGCTTAATCAGGTCGGTCCGGTGGTCGGTCGCCAGATGCTGATGCTGGGTAAACGCCTGACGGCGCAGGAAGCTCAGGCGGCGAATTTAATTGATGAAGTGGTAGAAAAAGAACAGGTGGAAAGCTGGATGGCGAACCAGTTAGCGCAGCTGGAAAAATGCGGTCCGGTGGCACTGGCGCATATTAAGCAACTGATTCTGGCACTGGAAAATAAACATGCCGATTACCCGCACCAGCTACTGGCCGGATTAATGTCCGCCACTCAGGATTGCCAGCAGGCGACGCGCGCCTTTGCCGAAAAAAGTAGCGTGAGCTTCCATAATCAATAAGGAAATTGTATGCGTAAGATAACAACCGCCGAGGCACTGGCGGCGCAAATTCAGGACGGTGCGACTATTGCTATTAGCGGTAACGGCGGCGGTATGGTAGAAGCCGACCATATTCTGGCTGCTATTGAAGCGCGTTTCCTGCAAACCGGACACCCTCGCGACCTGACGCTAATCCACTCGCTGGGTATTGGCGATCGCGACTGCAAAGGCACTAACCGTTTTGCGCACGCAGAGATGCTCAAACGCATTATTGCCGGGCACTTTACCTGGTCGCCCAAAATGCAGGCGCTGGTAAAAAATAACACGATTGAAGCCTACTGCTTTCCTGGTGGTGTGATTCAAGCACTGCTACGGGAGATCGGCTCCGGACGTCCGGGGCTTTTTACCCACGTTGGGCTGGGATCGTTTGTTGATCCACGCAATGGCGGCGGTAAGTCGAATGAATGCACTACCGACGACCTGGTAGAACTGATTGAAATCGACGGTGAAACCAAACTTCGTTATCGCCCTTTCAAAGTGGATTACGCGATTTTGCGTGGCACTTATGCCGCTCCTCGAGGCAACGTCAGCCTTGAAGAAGAAGCGATTGATATGGATAGCTATTCCATGGCGCTGGCAGCACACAACAGCGGCGGCAAAGTGTTCGTACAGGTACGCGATGTGCTGGAAGCTGGCGCGATTGAACCACGCCGAGTCAAATTACCGGGCATTCTGGTTGATGGCATCGTTGAACACCGCAAACAGCCACAAACCTATCTTGGCGGTTACGACCTGACCATCAGCGGCCAACATCGCCGTCTGAGTTCTAACGACGCTATTGAACTGGTTAGTCATCCGGTACGTCGCCTGATTGCCCGTCGGGCAGCACGCGAACTGGTAGCTGGCGCTTCAACCAACTTTGGCTTTGGTATTCCCGGCGGCGTTCCAGGAGTAGCGCCGCGCGAAGGCGTTCCTTACCAAAGTTTATGGCTGAGCGTCGAGCAAGGCGTACATAACGGCATGATGCTGGATGATGCGTTTTTCGGCTGCGCCCGCAACGCCGATGCCATTATTCCATCACTCGATCAATTTGAGTTCTACAGTGGCGGAGGGATCGATATCACCTTCCTCGGCATGGGAGAGATGGATCAGTACGGTAACGTCAACGTCTCCCATCTCAATGGCAATCTGATTGGCCCCGGCGGATTTCTCGAAATTGCGCAAAATGCCCGTAAAGTGGTGTTCTGCGGCACGTTCGACGCTAAAGGCAGCAAGATCGATATAACACCAGATGGCTTGCATATCGCCCAGTCAGGTCAAATCCCTAAACTGGTTACCAAGGTGGAAAAAATCACTTTTAGCGCCGCCTACGCACAGCAAAGTGGTCAGGAAGTGTTGTATATCACTGAACGCGCAGTATTCCAGTTAACGGCAGAAGGCGTTGAATTAATTGAAATCGCGCCGGGTGTGGAGATTGAGCGCGACATTCTGCCGTATATGGCTTTCCGTCCAATTATCAAGCACCCACGCCTGATGGAAAGTAGCCTGTTTACGCCGATGGAGGATGCATGAGTCAGCTTGATGACACCATCCTTGATGCGCTGACGCACGTTACTTTCCCAAAGGGTTTTGCACAGGCAGAGCCCGCATGGGTTGTCACGGTAGACGGTGTTAATTACCCACTCTGGCAAACAGATGCCCTGGTAGTCGGCAGTGGTGCAGCAAGATTACGTGCGGCAGTTGAACTTAAACGCCGCCAGCAAAATGTGCTGATCGCTACCGCCGGGTTATATATGGGGACGTCGGCATGTTCTGGTTCCGATAAACAGACACTATTTACCGCCGCTACCGCGGGCAACGGCGACAACTTCACCAAACTGGCAGAGGCACTGGCGAGCGGTGGGGCGATGGATCACGACACCGCTTATGTCGAAGCGGTAGGTTCTCTGCACACTCTAGGCGGGTTGCAATATCTTGGTCTGGAATTACCGGAAGATCGCTATGGCGCGATTCTTCGTTATCAAACCGACCATGACGAAGCCGGGCGTGCAACCTCGTGTGGGCTGCGTACCTCAAGGTTAATGGTGAAAGTGCTGTTGGAAGAAGTACAGCGCCTCGCCATTCCAGTGTTGACCAGTGCAACAGTGATTAAACTGCTGCATCAGCGTGACGAAAACGGCGAAGACCGCGTGGCAGGGGCAATCCTCGCGACCGGTCATCGCGCCCATAACCCATGGGGGCTGGCAATTGTGACTGCGCCCAATGTGGTACTGGCAACGGGCGGACCGGGCGAGCTTTATCGCGACAGTGTTTATCCACATAAATGCTTCGGCTCGCTGGGGCTGGCGCTGGAGGAAGGTCTGACGCTAACCAATCTGACCGAAAGCCAGTTTGGTATAGGCACGCCGCGTAGCACGTTTCCGTGGAATTTATCCGGCACCTATGTACAGGTGATCCCGTATATCTATTCCGTGGATGCTGAGGGTAACGAGTATAACTTCCTCGCGGATTACTATCGCACCACCCAGGAGCTGGCTTCAAACATTTTCCGTAAAGGCTATCAGTGGCCGTTCCACGCCACTCGGGTGATGGATTTTGGCTCCAGCTTGTTAGATATGGCAGTAGCGCAAGAGCAGCAATCAGGGCGTCAGGTATTTATGGATTTCAATCGCAATCCTGAAGCGGTGCCGGGTGACCTGCCGTTCTCATTAGATCGACTGGACGACGACGTTCGCGCGTATCTGGAAAATAACGACGCTCTGGCACCATCGCCCATCGAACGGCTGCAACGAATGAATCCGCTGTCTATCTCGCTGTATAAGATGCACGGTTACGATCTCACCACACAGCCTTTGCAGTTTGCCATGAATAATCAGCATATGAATGGCGGCATTGAAGTGGATATCTGGGGACAAACCTCCCTGCCCGGCTGTTTCGCCGTGGGGGAAGTTGCTGGCACACACGGCGTCACTCGCCCTGGTGGTGCAGCATTGAATGCCGGGCAGGTTTTTGCTGTTCGTCTGGCACGTTTTATTGGTTGCACGCAAAAGCGGTCTGTTGAGGGTGATGTCGCGCAGCTGGTAGCCTCATCTCTGAATATAGTCAGAGAAGTTATCGCTCAGGCACTGGCAAACGAGAACGGAATGGCGCTGGTAACGGTGAAAGACAAAATCCAGGCGCGAATGTCTGATTACGCCGGATTTATTTGTCATGCCGATAAAGTTCGTCATGCCACCCGTGACGCCCTGCTGCTAAGTGAGTTTGTACAACAACACGGTTTAACCATCAATCACGCAGGCGAAATTGCCGAACTGTTTATGTGGCGGCATATGACGCTGACTTCTGCCGCCGTATTAACGCAATTGACGCATTATATTGACGCAGGTGGTGGCAGTCGTGGAGCACGGATGGTTATTGATCCACAAGGCAAATGCCTCCCACAAACTCGTCGCGGCGCAAAAGAAGAATGGCGTTTTCGCTCTGAACGTGCTGAAGACAAAAATCACAGATTAACGATTCAATATTCGCAAGGTTCTTTTATTACCGAAGTGAAGTCTTTACGTATGCAACCGTGTATTAACGGTATTTACTTTGAAAAAACTGGCCAGACTTTTTAGGTAATGCTGCCAACTTACTGATTTAGTGTATGATGGTGATTTTAAGGTGCTTGCGTGGCTTCCATTTCCATCAGATGTCCTTCCTGCTCCGCTACTGAAGGCGTGGTGCGTAACGGCAAAAGCACTGCCGGACATCAGCGCTATCTCTGCTCTCATTGCCGTAAAACATGGCAACTACAGTTCACTTACACCGCCTCTCAGCCCGGTACGCACCAGAAA
>NZ_MECT01000145.1:0-4894 GCF_001722145.1 Shigella sp. FC1544 | reverse complement strand
AATAACGCGTAATCATCAGTGCCGCTCAATGTGGCAACTGTTGAAAAAAGTTCGCCATTTTATGGAAACCGTCAGCCCATTCCCCGGAGGCAAACATGGACTGGCAAAAGTGTAGCGGTATTAAGCGCAGCTATTTAGGCATAAATTAAATTTAACGAACTGCATCTACACAGTCCTCCGTGCCAAACGGGCAACACACGGAAGGGGGATGTGTTTCGATTGGTAACCTGTAAGAAACAACTAGTGGAAATACCTGTACTTTATAATTTCAAGGGTACGGGTCCGCTTCGTTTGATTTGCGCGTTTTTAACAATTTTAAAACCCAGATATACTGTTCCGGATGTGACCCCACCAAAATTTCCACTGTTTTGTTCATTTGTCGGGCAATCATTTTATTGTCCGCGCTGGCAATGCATGCATCCATTGGTGGCCGAACTTCAATAGTCAGGAAATGTTTTTTTTCATCATAAACCGGGAAAAGCGGTATAATCATAGCCTGACTGATGTTCATCAGACGTCCAATAATTGGTAATGTCGCTTTATAGGTCGCAAAAAAATCAGCAAATTCACTGTATTCAGGACCATGATCCTGATCTGGAAGGTAATACCCCCAGTATCCCTGGCGTACTGACTGAATAAATGGTTTTATCCCATCCTCACGGGAATGTAAGCGCCCCCCGAATTTACGCCGTACAGAATTCCAGACATAATCAATCACTGGATTTCGTTGCTGATGAAACATGGCGGCCATTTTTTCCCCCTGAGCTGCCAGCAACATTGCAGGAATATCCACGCTCCAGCCATGGGGAACCAGAAAAATCACATTTCTGTTATTGTATCGAATTTCCTCAAGAATTTCGAGGCCTTTCCAGAACACTCGTTTCTGGAACTTTTCCGGACCACGAATTGCCAGTTCTGCCATCATCACTATGGATTGCAATGCTGTGGCAAACATTTTGTCGACAATTATTTCCCGTTCTGTATCACTCTTTTCTGGGAAACAAAGCGATAAATTAATCGTCGCCCTGCGACGAGCTTTTTTGCTCAATCTGCCCGCCCAACGCCCTATTTTTGCCAAGACAGGATCTCTGAATGAAGGGGGAAACATTGAAATACCTGCAATCATTCCCAAAAGGAACCATGTAGACCAGTAAACAGGGGAAAGATAATTTTTCTTAAATTCAGGAATAAACTCAGATTTATATTTTTTCATTATTTAGTGCGAATGCCTCTACCAATATTATCATTACTGTTTTATTCAGAGAATACATCAAACCTTAATTTAAATCCTGATGTTCTGAGTGTACAGGATATGCATCCAAAGAGCGGATAGTAGTTTCATGGATATAATCCAGCAAAGCGTATCGTTTTCGGTACTCAGAGCGTTTTTTACTGGCTATATCGCTTAGCGGCTTTCGAATCACCTGGGTTGGTAATCTGTACCAGTCACCACAGGTTTTTCCTGCTACAGACTCCCAGAAATCACTATAGACCGCAACAAAGGTTTTGCGTTTCTGATACCAGTATCTCAATTGTCGGAAAACATGACTGTGCTCACTGACTGCCAGACACTCAGAGATATTGCAAGCTTTCATCAACGCACAAAATGCTTCAAAAATAATCCGTTTTGGGAAAATCCCATAACAGGCCCGGGTTGCGCACCGAATAACATCAGGTCCGGTATTTTTAGGGGCTCCCTGTAATCCGCCAATAAAAGCAATGTGTCCATTTTGAGTCAGAATGACTGAAAATGTTAACCGGGTAATAACTGTTTTATTGTAAAACAATGACAACATCAACTCTCCTTCCCGGTCAAAACCACTGGGAGAACACTGGATATCAAAATTCTCTCCATCTTTCCCGATGAATTGGACTAATGATACCGATTTTTGTGGAAACAAAAATTTAGAATATTTTTCTGGCAATTTTTGCACAAAGCGATAATGCTCAAGAATATATTGTCCACGGGTCCAGGCGCGCCCCCCTTTATGCAAATAAGGGCGATGAATTCTTGCTGGCAACGTGGGGTGTATTGCCAGAATATCCTCAATGCACGGCAAGGAACGCAGTTCGTAATAATATCGAATACTGGCAACCGGATTTATAGCACATCGCAAAATGTACATGAACCGGAATTTTCTGTGTTCCCACTTCCCCGGGAGTGAATCTGAGGAAAAAACAATCCTTTTAAGGAAACCGATAAATGATAAGTTACTTACAGAAAACATATTGTTACTTGTGCTTCGCTAATGTGAGTATTTTTAACGCAGTTTTATTAATATCAAACCGCTCTTCTATATCCTGTTTTGCCTGGCGAGCCATCTGATAAAAACGCCCAGGGTCATTAAAAAAATCATTCAGGGCGCACATCCATGCGTGCTTATTACCTGCTGGTAACAATGTCCCGGTCTGGTTGTTCTGAATAACATCAGGGATTCCACCAATCTGACTGGCCAGTACAGGCACAGAAAATGCCGATGCTTCTGCCAGTACCATACCAAACGATTCGTTTTCTGAAGGCAGAACCACCAGACTGGCAACCCGATATACGGGGGCGGCAGGAAAAACATTGTCAGCAATAAAAACATCATCATGCATGCCCATACTGTCAATCTGATACTGTAAATGCTCCCGCAGTTCAGGCGAACCAGACCCCACAATCAACCAACAGAACTGTCGTCCATTCATTTTTAAATGGAACAGTAAATTCAACATAAATTCGTGCCCTTTTTCCGGGCGCAACATTCCTACCTGAGCAATAACGGGGCATCCCCTTCGGGACGCCAGCCAAGAAAGAACATTTGGAGGCAAACTGTTTCGGGAATCAACGTATAATTTCTGGAAATCAAAGCCTGGAGGCACAACAGTAACCCGGGTTCGACATCCTTCCTGCTCCAGATGTGTCTTCATACTTGTTCCGGGAACAATCACCTCATCGCAAAAATGATTTATTGAAAAAACTTTTGTTTTTCGTGTCAAATATGTCTTTTGCCTGATAATTCTGAATGGATGTTTCCAAGTGAATAACCGTACTAAACCAACAATATTGCTATCATGCCCACTGTGACAAACGATTGCATTGGGCTGAAAACCATGAACTATTCCGAGTAATCTCCATGCAGTAGGGATGTGAAGACTGTTTCGAAATAACGCGAATGTGATATCAATTCCCAATTTACTGGCTTCAAAAGCAATTTTGCTGTTTTCCCTGCAGACAAGCAGAACTGAATGCCCCATTTTCTTCAGGGCCTTCATTTGAGCAACAGCCTGTAATTCCTGACCACCTATATTCGGTGATGATTCCGTAAATAGTATATTCATTATTAATCATCCGGTAATCTTGGCCCCTTATGAAAGGCCAGCAACGATGAAAAAAACGGTGTTGTATAATAAAAAAGTCGTCTTTTCAGCCATGCGCAACTTTCCCGTTCTTTGGTGCTTATTCTTCCTATCCGTGTAGTTCCTTTAGCAGGAGCATTCATTCTTCTTTCTGTTGTATATAAATAATAGAATCCAAGTTCTTCAGCGACCTGAATATAATCCTTGTTATAATAACCTTCCGGCCAACACAAATGTTTACTGCATTTTCCTGTCATTTCTTTCAAATATTCTCTCCCGCTCAACAAGTCCTGCCGAAGATGTTTACACTGTTCTTCTCGTGAACTGAACTTTTTATCCCAGCGTGTATGAGTATGCGTATGAACATGAAATTCGACCAGACCAGATTGCAACATTTCGTTTACTTCAGACCAGCGAAGCATAACATTATCAGCATTCCCTGTCGCTATTTGATGTTCGCAATCGCGATGAGAATATTCCTTTCCAGGAGAGTGACGAACCGGACCATTCCCAATAAAACCGGTAATTAAAAAAATATGTGCTTTGAGATTAAACTCTTTTAATAAAGGATATACCTGAAACCAGTTGTCAAGGTATCCATCATCAAATGTCAACATAACGCTTTTCCGGGGGAGTTTTCCGCCCCGATAAAAAAACTCCAGTTCATCTGATGACAGTGTTTTCCAGTTGTTTTCAGCCAACCATTTCATTTGCTTCCGGAATGTCACGGGAGAAAGTGTAACCAGTCCGGGGCAATGACTGACATGATGATACATTAATACCGGAACATGATTGGCTTTGAACAAAATGCCCCCTTCGTTTAACATTTAAAGTTTCTGGCACCTAGTAAGCAGAGACAAAAGGAAAACCCAATAAAGCTGGTGCATTTTATTTCCAGATACTGGATGAATAACATAGCAAACCCATGGTATACTTGATATATTTTACTAAATTAAACATCAACAATTCATAAACAATGATATATTATCATATCTTTTAAAAACGACTCACTAAGAACCTTGAGGTGGCACACTGAATTTGGCTACCTGAACAGAGGTGATATGTTCACCTCAGAACAACACAGGTGCTCCAATGAAAAAAAGGAATTTCAGCGCAGAGTTTATTTACGGGGTGACGCTTTCATTAACCTGTACACGAACTTCTATTCCGGCATCATGACAGGCCTGCAGCTACTGCGCCATTTCCAGCGGATCGCCCTCCCGGCGTACCACCCCACCTTCTTTATTCCATAACTGCAGAGCATTTTTCTGATTGTTCCATCTGATTTCGGGGGGTATTCCGGGCAAGGTTGTTCAGTAAGGCATTCCTTCGTAAAATCAGCATGTTTTTTGCACGACGGAAACCGGCAGCCATGAAAATCTGTCTTTATCATACTCTGAATCCTGACACGATCCCGGGTTATAAAAAATTTGCACAGGCTATTGCCACCGATAACTTGGTAATGCTGCCAACTTACTGATTTAGTGTATGATGGTGATTTTAAGGTGCTTGCGTGGCTTCCATTTCCATCAGATGTCCTTCCTGCTCCGCTACT
>NZ_MECT01000144.1:0-35515 GCF_001722145.1 Shigella sp. FC1544 | reverse complement strand
AGCGAGGCAGCTCACGCCATAACGGACTATATCGTTGGATATTACAGCGCACTAAGACCGCACGAATATAACGGTGGGTTACCCCCAAACGAATCGGAACCGTTCGCCAGAAAACGGGCGTAATCGGGTAAGACATAGCGCGGTTTGTACGGCGCATGACCTTCAAACATATCGCAGATTACACCCTCATCCAGCGCGCGGCGGGCTTCGGCAGGAAGCTGCGGATAAGGCAGATTGTTTTCTGCTTCCAGAGCCAGAAAATGGCGCTTCTGCTCCGGGCTAAGCACTGGGCTGGTGACAATTTGCTGGCAACGTTGTTGCAGTGCATTTTCATGAGAAGTGGGCATCTTCTTTTCCTTTTATGCCGAAGGTGATGCGCCATTGTAAGAAGTTTCGTGATGTTCACTTTGATCCTGATGCGTTTGCCACCACTGACGCATTCATTTGAAAGTGAATTATTTGAACCAGATCGCATTACAGTGATGCAAACTTGTAAGTAGATTTCCTTAATTGTGATGTATATCGAAGTGTGTTGCGGAGTAGATGTTAGAATACTAACAAACTCGCAAGGTGAATTTTATTGGCGACAAGCCAGGAGAATGAAATGACTGATCTGAAAGCAAGCAGCCTGCGTGCACTGAAATTGATGGACCTGACCACCCTGAATGACGACGACACCGACGAGAAAGTAATTGCTCTGTGTCATCAGACCAAAACTCCGGTCGGCAATACCGCCGCTATCTGTATCTATCCTCGCTTTATCCCGATTGCTCGCAAAACGCTGAAAGAGCAGGGCACCCCGGAAATCCGAATCGCTACGGTAACCAACTTCCCACACGGTAACGATGACATCGAAATCGCGCTGGCAGAAACCCGTGCGGCAATCGCCTACGGTGCTGATGAAGTTGACGTTGTGTTCCCGTACCGCGCGCTGATGGCGGGTAACGAGCAGGTTGGTTTTGACCTGGTGAAAGCCTGTAAAGAGGCTTGCGCGGCAGCGAATGTACTGCTGAAAGTGATCATCGAAACCGGCGAACTGAAAGACGAAGCGCTGATCCGTAAAGCGTCTGAAATCTCCATCAAAGCGGGTGCTGACTTCATCAAAACCTCTACCGGTAAAGTGGCAGTGAACGCGACGCCGGAAAGCGCGCGCATCATGATGGAAGTGATCCGTGATATGGGCGTAGAAAAAACCGTTGGTTTTAAACCGGCGGGCGGCGTGCGTACTGCGGAAGATGCGCAGAAATATCTCGCCATCGCAGATGAACTGTTCGGTGCTGACTGGGCAGATGCGCGTCACTACCGCTTTGGTGCTTCCAGCCTGCTGGCAAGCCTGTTGAAAGCGCTGGGCCACGGTGACGGTAAGAGCGCCAGCAGCTACTAAGCAAGATGCTTTACGCCTGATGCGCTGCGCTTATCAGGCCTACGAGACGTATCTACCCGTAGGCCGGATAAGGCGTAGACGCATCCGGCAAAAGCCGCCTCATACTCTTTTCCTCGGGAGGTTACCTTGTTTCTCGCACAAGAAATTATTCGTAAAAAACGTGATGGTCATGCGCTGAACGATGAAGAAATTCGTTTCTTTATCAACGGCATTCGCGACAACACTATCTCCGAAGGGCAGATTGCCGCCCTCGCGATGACCATTTTCTTCCACGATATGACAATGCCTGAGCGTGTCTCGCTGACCATGGCGATGCGAGATTCAGGAACCGTTCTCGACTGGAAAAGCCTGCATCTGAATGGCCCGATTGTTGATAAACATTCCACCGGCGGCGTCGGCGATGTCACTTCGCTGATGTTGGGGCCGATGGTCGCAGCCTGCGGCGGCTATATTCCGATGATCTCCGGTCGCGGCCTCGGTCATACTGGCGGTACGCTCGACAAACTGGAATCCATCCCTGGCTTCGACATTTTCCCGGATGACAACCGTTTCCGCGAAATTATTAAAGACGTCGGCGTGGCGATTATCGGTCAGACCAGCTCACTGGCTCCGGCGGATAAACGTTTCTACGCGACCCGTGATATTACCGCAACCGTGGACTCCATCCCGCTGATCACTGCCTCGATCCTGGCGAAGAAACTGGCGGAAGGTCTGGATGCGCTGGTGATGGACGTGAAAGTGGGTAGCGGCGCGTTTATGCCGACCTACGAACTCTCTGAAGCCCTTGCCGAAGCGATTGTTGGCGTGGCTAACGGCGCTGGCGTGCGCACCACCGCGCTGCTCACCGACATGAATCAGGTACTGGCCTCCAGTGCAGGTAACGCGGTTGAAGTTCGTGAAGCGGTGCAGTTCCTGACGGGTGAATATCGTAACCCGCGTCTGTTTGATGTCACGATGGCGCTGTGCGTGGAGATGCTGATCTCCGGCAAACTGGCGAAAGATGACGCTGAAGCGCGCGCGAAATTGCAGGCGGTGCTGGACAACGGTAAAGCGGCAGAAGTCTTTGGTCGTATGGTAGCGGCACAAAAAGGCCCGACCGACTTCGTTGAGAACTACGCGAAGTATCTGCCGACAGCGATGCTGACGAAAGCAGTCTATGCTGATACCGAAGGTTTTGTCAGTGAAATGGATACCCGCGCGCTGGGGATGGCAGTGGTTGCAATGGGCGGCGGTCGTCGTCAGGCATCTGACACCATCGATTACAGCGTCGGCTTTACTGATATGGCGCGTCTGGGCGACCAAGTAGACGGTCAGCGTCCGCTGGCGGTTATCCACGCGAAAGACGAAAACAGCTGGCAGGAAGCGGCGAAAGCGGTGAAAGCGGCAATTAAACTTGCCGATAAAGCACCGGAAAGCACACCAACTGTCTATCGCCGTATCAGCGAATAACGGTATACTGATCTGATCATTTAAATTTGAAGCACTGAGTACGGAGAACATATGAAACGTGCATTTATTATGGTGCTGGACTCATTCGGCATCGGCGCTACAGAAGATGCTGAACGCTTTGGTGACGTCGGGGCTGACACCCTGGGTCATATCGCAGAAGCTTGTGCCAAAGGCGAAGCTGATAACGGTCGTAAAGGCCCGCTCAATCTGCCAAATCTGACCCGTCTGGGGCTGGCGAAAGCACACGAAGGTTCTACCGGTTTCATTCCGGCGGGAATGGACGGCAACGCTGAAGTTATCGGCGCGTACGCATGGGCGCACGAAATGTCATCCGGTAAAGATACCCCGTCTGGTCACTGGGAAATCGCCGGTGTCCCGGTTCTGTTTGAGTGGGGATACTTCTCCGATCACGAAAACAGCTTCCCGCAAGAGCTGCTGGATAAACTGGTCGAACGCGCTAATCTGCCGGGTTACCTCGGTAACTGCCACTCTTCCGGTACGGTCATTCTGGATCAGCTGGGCGAAGAGCACATGAAAACCGGCAAGCCGATTTTCTATACCTCCGCTGACTCCGTGTTCCAGATTGCCTGCCACGAAGAAACCTTTGGCCTGGATAAACTCTACGAACTGTGCGAAATCGCCCGTGAAGAGCTGACCAACGGCGGCTACAACATCGGTCGTGTTATCGCTCGTCCGTTTATCGGTGACAAAGCCGGTAACTTCCAGCGTACCGGTAACCGTCACGACCTGGCTGTTGAGCCGCCAGCACCGACCGTGCTGCAGAAACTGGTTGATGAAAAACACGGTCAGGTGGTTTCTGTCGGTAAAATTGCAGACATCTACGCCAACTGCGGTATCACCAAGAAAGTGAAAGCAACTGGCCTGGACGCGCTGTTTGACGCCACCATCAAAGAGATGAAAGAAGCGGGTGATAACACCATCGTCTTCACCAACTTCGTTGACTTCGACTCTTCCTGGGGCCACCGTCGCGACGTCGCCGGTTATGCTGCGGGTCTGGAGCTGTTCGACCGCCGTCTGCCGGAGCTGATGTCTTTGCTGCGCGATGACGACATCCTGATCCTCACTGCTGACCACGGTTGTGATCCGACCTGGACCGGTACTGACCACACGCGTGAACACATTCCGGTACTGGTTTACGGCCCGAAAGTAAAACCGGGTTCACTGGGTCACCGTGAAACCTTCGCGGATATCGGCCAGACTCTGGCAAAATATTTTGGTACTTCTGATATGGAATATGGCAAAGCCATGTTCTGATAATGGGTGCGGCTTGATGCCCTCACCCCGGCCCTCTCCCACAGGGAGAGGGTGAAAACATGTTGATAAGGATAAAACAATGGCTACCCCACACATTAATGCAGAAATGGGCGATTTCGCTGACGTAGTTTTGATGCCAGGCGACCCGCTGCGTGCGAAGTATATTGCTGAAACTTTCCTTGAAGATGCCCGTGAAGTGAACAACGTTCGCGGTATGCTGGGCTTCACCGGTACTTACAAAGGCCGCAAAATTTCCGTAATGGGTCACGGTATGGGTATCCCGTCCTGCTCCATCTACACCAAAGAACTGATCACCGATTTCGGCGTGAAGAAAATTATCCGCGTGGGTTCCTGTGGCGCAGTTCTGCCGCACGTAAAACTGCGCGACGTCGTTATCGGTATGGGTGCCTGCACCGATTCCAAAGTTAACCGCATCCGTTTTAAAGATCATGACTTTGCCGCTATCGCTGACTTTGACATGGTGCGTAACGCGGTAGACGCGGCTAAAGCACTGGGCATTGATGCTCGCGTTGGTAACCTGTTCTCCGCTGACCTGTTCTACTCTCCGGACGGCGAAATGTTCGACGTGATGGAAAAATACGGCATCCTCGGCGTGGAAATGGAAGCGGCTGGTATCTACGGCGTCGCTGCAGAATTTGGCGCGAAAGCCCTGACCATCTGTACCGTGTCTGACCACATCCGCACTCACGAGCAGACCACTGCCGCTGAGCGTCAGACCACCTTCAACGACATGATCAAAATCGCACTGGAATCCGTTCTGCTGGGCGATAAAGAGTAATTGTGTTTCGCTGAAAGGCGATTGTCGTGTGAAGCCGGAGTGGGAGACTGCTCCGGCTTTTTAGTATCTATTCATCAATAGCAACTGATTTATAGATTTACTATTATTTTTCATATGGATAGAAAATAAAATCTATTCAAGTATCTATTCACGAATCTATTCATTTATGTTCAGCCGTCATCCAGGAAGGGCATATCAGCAACTCTGGTGGACAACCATAAATTTCTGCCATTTTGCTTTTGATTTTTGAGCTAAACCGTTCCGTCTTTTCGATCTATTTTAGAGAATTAATCGAGATACCTAACATTTTACTTACTTCAGCAAGCGATAATTTATGCCTGATACGCACGGCGGCTAGCCAGGAAATACGCTGGCTTAACATTAAATTGATAATCTCCCGCTCCTGGTTTTCCAGATCGATCATATTCCCTTCCTTTGGTATTTTAATCAGCGAGTTACCTTACCGCCCCCGCTATCCACGTCGACAACTCCCGTAGCTCTTTTTCCTGGTCCGGGAAGTCAACCAACAGCGCTTCGCACTCTTGTTGCAGCATATCCGCGCGGTACAGGCAGCCTTGCAGTCGCCCGGCGAGGGCTTCCAGCGGCGCGGGGTTGAGGCTGTCGGTAAACACCTGGGCGCGGGTGATATGGCCTTTTTCAACGTCGAAATGCAGTTCCACGCCGCCCCAGCTAAAGCGTTCATCCAGCAGATGCGAGAATGCCGGAGCCTGACCGAAGTTCCATTCCCAGCTACTCTGACGGGCAAAGATTTCGGCGAAGTTTGGCAAGTCTGGCGTTTTGTCCGGGGAGATGATTTCCGCTTCTACACGCTCGCCATAATGGGCGAAAAAGGCCTTGGTTATGGCCTCGCAAACCTGCTCATGGGTGATCCCCGGCAGCAGCTCGGTGAGGTTGGTCACGCGGGAACGCACTGAGGTAATGCCTTTCGCCGCCAGTTTCTTTTTATCCGGATTGAGATAGTTTGCCAGGCGGCTAAGGTCGGCATTGAGCAGCAAGGTGCCGTGGTGGAAGCCACGATCTTTGGTTTCGCGATAGGCCGATCCTGAGACTTTGCGGTCGCCTTCGGCGGTTTTCACCACCAGATCGTTACGCCCGGACGCTTCGGCGCTGACGCCAAGCGCGTTCAGCGCATTGAGCACAATCGACGTGGAGATGGTTTTATCGTACTCCGGCTTGCCAGCCATAAAGGTAAAGCAGGTATTGCCGAGATCGTGGAACACCGCGCCGCCACCGCTACTGCGCCGTGCCAGGCGGACGTTATCTTCTTCCATCCGCCGGGTATTACACTCTTTCCACGGGTTCTGCGCGCGACCAATCACTACCGTGTCGGCATTGCGCCAGAGAAACAGAACGCGCTGCGTGGCGGGCATCTGGCGAAAAATACACTCCTCCACCGCCAGGTTAAACCACGGGTCGTAAGAGTCAGAGATGAGCAGGCGTAATGTGGACATAACGATTTCCTTTCTTGTAGTAATGGGTCACTCTTTTTTCTCGCTTTCTTCCTCTTCCGGCACCGGTTTGCTGGCGGTTAACAGGAAGGGCGATTGCTGCCAGAGGGTACGTTTACCCTGTAGCAGCGTGCGGGTCAGCACTACGCCGATTGCCAGTGAAAGCAGCAACATCAGGCGTAAAATGTTAGTGGTGTTATCCACCTGTTGGGCTTCGGTGGCGAGCGTATGGGTGTCGAGCGTCAGGCGCAGATAGCCGAGCGGTCCGTTTTTCCCGGCAATTGGTTCGACAATCTGCTGGTTAAAATAGCCGCCCGCTTTTTTACCGTCGAGCGCCAGCCGGTCGCGCACTTCGACGCTTTCGCCAGAACGTGCGATAAGATCGCCTTGTTCGTCATACACACCCGCGTCGAGGATACGGCTTTCATCCGTTAACTGATCGAGGATCGCCTGAATGCGTTTTTCATCCGGTGAGTCGGTACGCATCAGCGGTGCAACGTTCAGCGTTACCTGACGCGCCAGGGGGCGGGTCAGTTCTTCCAGCTGTGGATTACGTTGTCGCTGGTGGTTTTGACTAAACCATGACGTTCCCTGCATCAGCGCCACTAACAAGGCAAGACAGAACAGGACAATCACTGCCCGATGCAGCCGGAATTTCAGTTTTGTGCGAGCCATCTTCCACCCTTTGAAAATTTGAGACTTAATGTTGCCAGAAGCAATGGATACAAGGTAGCCTCATGCGTTATTTTCCCTGCTTCGAACGATTTTACAGGAGCCTTAATGCCTAACATTACCTGGTGCGACCTGCCTGAAGATGTCTCTTTATGGCCTGGTCTGCCTCTTTCATTAAGTGGTGATGAAGTGATGCCACTGGATTACCACGCAGGTCGTAGCGGCTGGTTGCTGTATGGTCGTGGGCTGGATAAACAGCGTCTGACCCAATACCAGAGCAAACTGGGTGCGGCGATGGTGATTGTTGCCGCCTGGTGCGTGGAAGATTATCAGGTGATTCGTCTGGCAGGTTCACTCACCGCACGGGCTACGCGCCTGGCCCATGAAGCGCAACTGGATGTCGCCCCGCTGGGGAAAATCCCGCACCTGCGCACGCCGGGTTTGCTGGTGATGGACATGGATTCCACCGCCATCCAGATTGAATGTATTGATGAAATTGCCAAACTGGCCGGAACGGGCGAGATGGTGGCGGAAGTAACCGAACGGGCGATGCGCGGCGAACTCGATTTTACCGCCAGCCTGCGCAGCCGTGTGGCGACGCTGAAAGGCGCTGACGCCAATATTCTGCAACAGGTGCGTGAAAATCTGCCGCTGATGCCAGGCTTAACGCAACTGGTGCTCAAGCTGGAAACGCTGGGCTGGAAAGTGGCGATTGCCTCCGGCGGCTTTACTTTCTTTGCTGAATATCTGCGCGACAAGCTGCGCCTGACCGCCGTGGTAGCCAATGAACTGGAGATCATGGACGGTAAATTTACCGGCAATGTGATCGGCGACATCGTAGACGCGCAGTACAAAGCGAAAACTTTGACTCGCCTCGCGCAGGAGTATGAAATCCCGCTGGCGCAGACCGTGGCGATTGGCGATGGAGCTAATGACCTGCCGATGATCAAAGCAGCAGGGCTGGGGATTGCCTACCATGCCAAGCCAAAAGTGAATGAAAAGGCGGAAGTCACCATCCGTCACGCTGACCTGATGGGGGTATTCTGCATCCTCTCTGGCAGCCTGAATCAGAAGTAATTGCTCGCCCGCCATCCTGCGGGCGGCACAGCATTAACGAGGTACACCGTGGCAAAAGCTCCAAAACGCGCCTTTGTTTGTAATGAATGCGGGGCCGATTATCCGCGCTGGCAGGGGCAGTGCAGTGCCTGTCATGCCTGGAACACCATCACCGAGGTGCGTCTTGCTGCGTCGCCAACGGTGGCGCGTAACGAGCGTCTCAGCGGCTATGCCGGTAGCGCCGGGGTGGCAAAAGTCCAGAAACTCTCCGATATCAGCCTTGAAGAGCTGCCGCGTTTTTCCACCGGATTTAAAGAGTTCGACCGCGTACTAGGCGGCGGCGTGGTGCCGGGAAGCGCCATTCTGATTGGCGGTAACCCAGGTGCGGGGAAATCCACGCTGCTACTGCAAACGCTGTGCAAACTGGCCCAGCAGATGAAAACGCTGTATGTCACTGGCGAAGAGTCGCTGCAACAGGTGGCAATGCGCGCTCATCGCCTTGGCCTGCCGACTGACAATCTCAATATGTTGTCGGAAACCAGCATCGAACAGATCTGCCTGATTGCCGAAGAAGAGCAACCGAAACTGATGGTAATTGACTCGATCCAGGTGATGCATATGGCGGATGTACAATCATCGCCTGGTAGCGTGGCGCAGGTGCGTGAAACGGCGGCTTATCTGACGCGCTTCGCCAAAACGCGCGGTGTGGCGATTGTCATGGTTGGTCACGTAACCAAAGATGGCTCGCTGGCTGGCCCTAAAGTGCTGGAACACTGTATCGACTGTTCGGTGCTTCTGGATGGTGATGCCGACTCCCGTTTTCGCACCTTGCGCAGCCATAAAAACCGCTTCGGCGCGGTGAATGAGCTGGGCGTCTTCGCGATGACCGAACAGGGGCTGCGTGAAGTCAGCAACCCTTCGGCAATTTTCTTAAGTCGCGGAGATGAAGTGACCTCCGGCAGCTCCGTGATGGTGGTGTGGGAAGGAACGCGTCCGTTGCTGGTGGAGATTCAGGCGCTGGTCGATCACTCGATGATGGCGAATCCGCGCCGCGTGGCAGTGGGGCTGGAACAAAACCGTCTGGCAATCCTGCTGGCTGTCTTGCACCGTCACGGTGGTCTGCAAATGGCCGATCAGGATGTATTTGTGAACGTGGTCGGCGGCGTGAAGGTAACCGAAACCAGTGCCGATTTAGCGTTACTGCTGGCGATGGTTTCCAGCCTGCGTGACAGACCGCTGCCACAGGATCTGGTGGTGTTTGGTGAAGTCGGGCTGGCAGGGGAGATCCGCCCGGTGCCCAGCGGTCAGGAACGAATTTCAGAAGCGGCGAAACACGGTTTTCGCCGGGCGATTGTTCCGGCGGCTAACGTACCGAAAAAAGCGCCGGAAGGGATGCAGATTTTTGGCGTTAAAAAACTCTCCGACGCGCTTAGCGTGTTCGACGACTTATAATGAGAGATACGGAGGGAGATATGTCGTCATTTGATTACCTGAAAACTGCCATCAAGCAACAGGGCTGCACGCTACAGCAGGTAGCTGATGCCAGCGGTATGACCAAAGGGTATTTAAGCCAGTTACTGAATGCCAAAATTAAAAGCCCCAGCGCGCAAAAGCTGGAGGCGTTGCACCGTTTTTTGGGGCTTGAATTTCCCCGACAGAAGAAAACCATTGGTGTCGTATTCGGTAAGTTCTACCCGCTGCATACCGGACATATCTACCTTATCCAGCGCGCCTGTAGCCAGGTTGACGAGCTGCATATCATTATGGGTTTTGACGATACCCGCGACCGCGCGTTGTTTGAAGACAGCGCCATGTCGCAGCAGCCCACGGTGCCGGATCGTCTGCGCTGGTTATTACAAACTTTTAAATATCAGAAAAATATTCGCATTCATGCTTTCAACGAAGAGGGCATGGAGCCGTATCCGCACGGCTGGGATGTGTGGAGCAACGGCATCAAAAAGTTTATGGCTGAAAAGGGGATTCAGCCGGACCTGATCTACACCTCGGAAGAAGCCGATGCGCCACAGTATATGGAACATCTGGGGATCGATACGGTGCTGGTCGATCCGAAACGTACCTTTATGAGTATCAGCGGTGCGCAGATCCGCGAAAACCCGTTCCGCTACTGGGAATATATTCCTACGGAAGTGAAGCCGTTCTTTGTACGTACCGTGGCGATCCTTGGTGGCGAGTCGAGCGGTAAATCCACCCTGGTAAACAAACTTGCCAATATCTTCAATACCACCAGTGCGTGGGAATATGGTCGCGATTATGTCTTTTCACACCTCGGCGGTGATGAGATCGCATTGCAGTATTCCGATTACGATAAAATCGCGCTGGGCCACGCACAATACATTGATTTTGCAGTGAAATATGCCAATAAAGTGGCGTTTATTGACACTGATTTTGTCACTACCCAGGCGTTCTGCAAAAAGTACGAAGGGCGTGAGCATCCGTTCGTACAGGCGTTGATTGATGAATACCGTTTCGATCTGGTGATCCTGCTGGAGAACAACACGCCGTGGGTGGCGGATGGTTTACGCAGCCTCGGCAGTTCGGTGGATCGCAAAGAGTTCCAGAACTTGCTGGTGGAGATGCTGGAAGAGAACAATATCGAATTCGTGCGGGTTGAAGAGGACGATTATGACAGCCGTTTCCTGCGCTGCGTGGAGCTGGTGCGGGAGATGATGGGGGAGCAGAGATAACCGCGATGAAACGGCTCAAAGGCGAGGTATAAAATAAGTTTTTTGATGAGTTGAAAACCTCTCTGGAAGAGGCTGTCGAGATTAAACAAGGTTTAAAAGAATCAGCACGGGTGACCCGCTACGAAATTGCGGATACTAAGGCTATTGTAGGCCGGAAAAGGCGTTCACGCCGTATCCGGCATTCGGTGCTCAATGCCTGATGCGACGCTTACCGCGTCTTATCAGGCCTGGAGATTCACAACGTATTGAAATTTCTTGGTTTGTAGGCCGGATAAGGCGTTCACGCCGCATCCGGCATTTTACGCATTACTTCGCAATACGCTTGTACTTGATACGCTTCGGCTCCAGTGCGTCTGCGCCCAGCGTGCGTTTCTTGTACTCTTCGTACTCAGTAAAGTTACCTTCGAAGAACTCAACTTTACCTTCATCCTGGTAGTCCAGGATGTGTGTGGCGATACGGTCGAGGAACCAACGGTCGTGCGAGATAACCATCGCACAGCCCGGGAACTCCAGCAGGGCGTTTTCCAGCGCGCGCAGGGTTTCGATATCCAGGTCGTTGGTTGGTTCGTCGAGCAGCAGCATGTTGCCGCCAACCTGCAGCAGCTTCGCCAGATGCAGACGACCGCGCTCACCACCGGAAAGTTCACCAACGCGTTTACCCTGATCAACCCCTTTAAAGTTAAAGCGGCCAACGTAGGCGCGGCTTGGCATCTCGGTGTTGCCGATCTTCATAATATCCAGCCCGCCGGAAACTTCTTCCCAAACGGTTTTGCTGTTATCCATTGAGTCACGGAACTGATCAACCGATGCCAGTTTCACCGTTTCACCTAAAGTGATGGTGCCGCTGTCCGGCTGTTCCTGACCAGAGATCATACGGAACAGGGTCGATTTACCCGCGCCGTTCGGACCGATGATCCCGACGATTGCCCCTTTCGGGATCGAGAAGCTCAGGTCATCAATCAGCAGGCGATCACCGTAGGATTTACGCAGGTTGCTGACTTCCAGCACTTTATCGCCCAGACGCGGTCCAGGTGGAATAAACAGTTCGTTGGTTTCGTTACGTTTCTGATATTCGGTGCTGTTCAGCTCTTCAAAGCGTGCCAGACGTGCTTTACCTTTCGACTGGCGGCCTTTAGTTCCCTGACGTACCCACTCCAGCTCTTTCTCGATCGACTTACGACGCGCCGCTTCTTGTGAAGCTTCCTGCGCCAGGCGCTGATCTTTCTGCTCCAGCCAGGAGGAGTAGTTGCCTTCCCACGGAATACCTTCACCGCGGTCAAGTTCGAGGATCCAGCCTGCAACGTTATCGAGGAAGTAACGGTCGTGGGTAATCGCCACCACGGTGCCCTCGAAGTCGTGCAGGAAGCGTTCCAGCCAGGCCACGGATTCGGCATCCAGGTGGTTGGTCGGTTCGTCGAGCAGCAGCATGTCTGGTTTTTCCAGCAGCAGGCGGCACAACGCTACGCGACGACGCTCACCACCGGAGAGGTTAGCGATTTTCGCGTCCCAGTCCGGCAGACGTAGCGCATCCGCCGCACGCTCCAGCTGTACGTTCAGGTTATGACCGTCGTGAGCCTGAATGATCTCTTCCAGACGGCCTTGTTCAGCGGCCAGCTTGTCAAAATCGGCATCCGGATCGGCGTACAGCGCATACACTTCATCCAGGCGTTTCAGGGCGTTAACCACTTCAGAAACCGCTTCTTCAATGGACTCACGCACGGTGTGTTCCGGGTTCAGCTGCGGTTCCTGCGGCAGGTAACCAATCTTGATGTCTGGCTGCGGACGCGCTTCACCTTCGATGTCTTTATCAATGCCCGCCATAATGCGCAGCAGGGTAGACTTACCCGCGCCGTTCAGACCCAGGACACCAATTTTTGCCCCAGGGAAGAAACTCAGAGAGATGTTTTTCAAAATATGACGTTTCGGCGGAACAACTTTGCCGACACGATGCATGGTATAAACGAATTGAGCCACGTTGGACTTCGCCTCTATGTTTATCGTGATGATGAGTTTTCAAAGGCGAAGTGTAGCCTTTTTCCCCGCCTAATCCCAGTTGGTCGATCACCTTCGCAGTAAAAGTAAAAAAGTGTCCGTAACGTGGCGTAAACGGCAATGACTGGTTAGCATAAATCTATTACGCGGCATGACGCTGCATTGATGTATTTACACTTAGAGGATGCGCTTGTGGAAAAAGCCAAACAAGTTACCTGGCGGCTGTTGGCTGCCGGTGTCTGTCTGCTGACGGTCAGCAGCGTGGCGCGAGCCGACTCACTGGATGAGCAGCGTAGCCGTTACGCGCAAATCAAGCAGGCCTGGGATAATCGACAAATGGATGTGGTCGAACAAATGATGCCTGGACTGAAGGATTATCCGCTTTATCCCTACCTGGAATACCGCCAGATCACCGATGATCTGATGAATCAACCGGCGGTGACGGTCACTAACTTTGTTCGCGCTAACCCCACGCTTCCTCCCGCTCGCACGCTGCAATCTCGTTTCGTCAATGAACTGGCGCGGCGTGAAGACTGGCGTGGCTTGTTAGCCTTTAGCCCGGAAAAGCCCGGAACTACCGAAGCGCAATGTAATTACTACTATGCGAAATGGAACACCGGGCAGAGTGAAGAAGCCTGGCAAGGGGCGAAAGAGCTGTGGCTAACCGGCAAGAGCCAGCCTAACGCCTGTGACAAGTTATTTAGCGTCTGGCGTGCGTCAGGTAAACAAGATCCGCTGGCGTATTTAGAGCGTATCCGTCTGGCGATGAAAGCGGGTAACACTGGCCTGGTAACAGTGCTGGCAGGGCAGATGCCTGCCGATTACCAGACTATCGCCTCGGCAATCATTTCACTGGCGAACAACCCTAATACGGTACTGACCTTCGCGCGTACAACCGGAGCGACCGATTTTACCCGTCAAATGGCAGCGGTGGCGTTTGCCAGTGTGGCGCGGCAGGATGCTGAAAATGCACGGCTGATGATCCCGTCGCTTGCCCAGGCGCAGCAGCTTAATGAAGATCAGATTCAGGAGCTGCGCGATATCGTCGCCTGGCGTTTGATGGGCAACGATGTCACCGACGAGCAGGCGAAATGGCGCGATGACGCCATTATGCGCTCGCAATCCACGTCGTTGATTGAACGCCGTGTGCGAATGGCACTTGGCACCGGCGATCGTCGCGGCCTGAATACCTGGCTGGCGCGTCTGCCGATGGAAGCAAAAGAGAAAGATGAATGGCGTTACTGGCAGGCGGATTTATTGCTGGAACGCGGACGTGAAGCTGAAGCGAAAGAGATTTTGCATCAACTCATGCAACAGCGTGGTTTCTACCCGATGGTTGCAGCACAACGCATCGGAGAAGAGTATGAGCTGAAGATTGATAAAGCGCCGCAGAATGTTGACAGCGCCCTGACTCAGGGGCCGGAGATGGCGCGCGTGCGCGAGTTGATGTACTGGAATCTCGATAACACCGCGCGTAGCGAGTGGGCCAATCTGGTGAAGAGCAAGTCAAAAACAGAGCAGGCTCAACTGGCTCGGTATGCTTTCAATAACCAATGGTGGGATCTTAGCGTTCAGGCAACGAGCGCCGGGAAGCTTTGGGATCATCTGGAAGAGCGATTCCCGCTGGCTTACAACGATCTTTTCAAACGTTACACCAGTGGGAAAGAGATCCCGCAAAGCTATGCGATGGCGATTGCCCGTCAGGAGAGCGCCTGGAATCCGAAAGTGAAATCACCGGTAGGGGCCAGCGGCCTGATGCAGATTATGCCTGGTACAGCGACCCATACGGTGAAGATGTTCTCTATTCCTGGTTATAGCAGCCCTGGGCAATTGCTGGATCCGGAAACGAATATCAACATTGGCACCAGTTACCTGCAATATGTTTATCAGCAGTTTGGCAATAACCGTATTTTCTCCTCAGCAGCTTATAACGCCGGACCTGGACGGGTGCGAACCTGGCTTGGCAACAGCGCCGGGCGTATCGACGCAGTGGCATTTGTCGAGAGTATTCCGTTCTCCGAGACGCGCGGTTATGTGAAGAACGTGCTGGCTTATGACGCTTACTACCGTTATTTCATGGGGGATAAACCGACGTTGATGAGCGCCACGGAATGGGGACGTCGTTACTGATCCGCACGTTTATGATATGCTATCGTACTCTTTAGCGAGTACAACCGGGGGAGGCATTTTGCTTCCCCCGCTAACAATGGCGACATATTATGGCCCAACAATCACCCTATTCAGCAGCGATGGCAGAACAGCGTCACCAGGAGTGGTTACGTTTTGTCGACCTGCTTAAGAATGCCTACCAAAACGATCTCCATTTACCGTTGTTAAACCTGATGCTGACGCCAGATGAGCGCGAAGCGTTGGGGACTCGCGTGCGTATTGTCGAAGAGCTGTTGCGTGGCGAAATGAGTCAGCGTGAGTTAAAAAATGAACTCGGCGCGGGCATCGCGACGATTACGCGTGGATCTAACAGCCTGAAAGCCGCGCCCGTGGAGCTGCGCCAGTGGCTGGAAGAGGTGTTGCTGAAAAGCGATTGATTTTGTAGGCCTGATAAGACGCGGCAGCGTCGCATCAGGCATCGTGCACCGAATGCCGGATGCGGCGTGAACGCCTTATCCGTCCTACAATGCCTGATACACGGCATTGTGAAACGGACTCAGCGCCAGGATCACCGCCTGGTGATAGACGCTGGCGCGAGTGAGTTTCCCGGCGGTAAACACGCCGATCGCCCCTTCCTTACGACCAATCTCATCAATACCGGTATAACGCGACATCACGGGACCAAGCGCCTCACCTTCACGCACTTTCTGCAGAATCACCGCAGGTAACGGCAAAGTAGCCGAACGCGCCTCGCCGCGCTGGCTGGTGTTTTCAATCACCACCCAACTGAAAGTGCTGTCACCATCGATGCCAGCTTCAATCGCCACCCAAAAATCAGCCTCTGGAAGTAAACGGCGGGCATTTGCTACCCGATTTCGTGCGCCAGCGCGCGTTTCCTCACTGCCAAAGGGCTGTTCCGGTACACCGCTCTCGACGGCAACGGATGCAATATGGCAGGATCCTTCGCCGAAGATCTCGTGAAATGCCTGCAGAATGGCCTGAATTTTAGCGGGATTGGTGGTCGCACAGACAACTTGGTGCATAATCAGCATTACTCAGAAAATTAACGTTACAGCAGTATACGGAAAAAAAGCATGTTACAGGTATACCTAGTCCGCCACGGTGAAACGCAGTGGAACGCCGAGCGACGTATTCAGGGCCAGTCTGACAGCCCGCTGACCGCCAAAGGTGAGCAACAGGCGATGCAGGTGGCAACCCGTGCCAAAGAGCTTGGCATTACGCATATTATCAGTAGCGATTTAGGACGCACCCAGCGTACGGCGGAAATCATCGCCCAGGCCTGCGGCTGTGACATCATCTTTGATTCTCGCCTGCGTGAATTAAACATGGGTGTGCTGGAAAAAAGACATATCGATTCTCTGACCGAAGAAGAAGAGAACTGGCGTCGGCAGCTGGTCAATGGCACCGTTGACGGGCGTATTCCTGAAGGCGAGTCAATGCAGGAGCTCAGCGGTCGCGTCAATGCGGCACTGGAATCTTGCCGGGACTTACCGCAGGGAAGCCGACCGCTGCTGGTGAGCCATGGTATTGCACTGGGATGTCTGGTGAGTACGATTCTCGGATTACCAGCATGGGCAGCGCGCCGCTTACGTCTGCGTAACTGTTCTATTTCGCGCGTGGATTATCAGGAAAGCCTGTGGCTGGCGTCTGGCTGGGTCGTTGAAACCGCAGGGGACATCTCGCATCTGGACGCCCCTGCATTAGATGAGCTGCAGCGTTAACGGCGGATAGGAATCAGCAGTTCACAGCGCAGATTAATTGGGCGATCTCCCGCTTTGGCGTCTTCTGCCGGGTAGTATCGCTCAATATCCTGACCTTTACGGCGCGTCAGGTTGAGCATTGGCATGCACGTTCCGTATACCGTCAGGATAAACTCCTGCACGCCGGTTCCCAGACCTTCATAGGTAAACATCACATATTCGCCGCCCTGCAGCATCACCGGATGCCCCGTCAGTACATAGCCATCTGCCTGATCCTGGGCTAACGCGGTGGTATAGAATACCTCTTGTTCGTCGTCTTTATCCTGACTCGGACGCGTTTCATTCAGGCCGTAGAGCACTGGCGGAATGGTCGGCGCGTTGCCGAGAAAATCGTGCCAGAACTGATAACGCATTTCATGGCGGAAATCAGAGATTTGCTCCAGCGAACAGGAGTAGCTCTGGGTAACACCAATCAGCGGCGTATCTTCCAGGGTGACAAATTTGTGCTCTGGCATTGTGAATTCACCCAGACGTAGCGGCGGGCGAATACCAAAGGCGCTCCATTCAGGAGAACGGCGGTAAAGTGCAGGAGTCTGGGCAAACTGCTTCTTGAATGCGCGGGTAAATGTCTGTTGAGAGTCGAAGCGGTATTGCAGCGCGATGTCCAGAATCGGACGCGCAGTCAGGCGTAGTGCGACCGCCGATTTCGACAAACGACGAGCACGAATATACGCGCCAATAGCATGGCCAGTGACATCTTTAAACATTCTCTGTAAGTGCCACTTGGAATAACCTGCTTTCGCCGCTACATTGTCGAGCGACAGGGGCTGATCCAGATGACCTTCCAGCCAGATTAAAAGGTCGCGAATAATGCCGGCCTGATCCATAAAATATCCTCATCCTTTCAACAACGAGCACCTGACATCAGGTAATTGGATAATAGCATTTTTTGCTGTTTTAGCATTCAGTGTTTTTTTCTTAGTAGAGTATGTTTTAGGGCTTGACGGAAATAAAAGTATTGAGATTTTGTTCTTAATCAATATGTTATTTACCGTGACGAACTAATTGCTCGTGTAATAGATAAAAATGGTAACAATATGAAATACAAGCATTTGATCCTGTCTTTAAGCCTGATAATGCTGGGGCCATTGGCTCATGCAGAAGAGATTGGTTCGGTCGACACCGTATTTAAAATGATCGGCCCGGATCACAAAATTGTTGTGGAAGCCTTTGACGATCCCGATGTGAAAAATGTCACCTGTTATGTGAGCCGGGCGAAAACAGGTGGTATTAAAGGGGGATTGGGTCTGGCGGAAGATACCTCCGATGCGGCTATTTCTTGTCAGCAAGTCGGGCCGATTGAACTGTCGGATCGTATTAAAAACGGCAAAGCTCAGGGCGAGGTAGTATTCAAAAAACGCACGTCCCTGGTCTTTAAGTCGTTACAGGTCGTGCGCTTTTATGACGCCAAACGCAACGCGCTCGCTTATCTGGCTTACTCCGACAAAGTTGTAGAAGGTTCGCCGAAAAACGCGATTAGCGCGGTTCCTGTCATGCCGTGGCGGCAATAACAGAGGCGATTTATACAACGGGAAACGGTCTGGTTAGTGGAAGATGAGCAAGGGATAGCCGACACGCTGGTCTACATGTTGCAGCAGGAAGGTTTTGCCGTCGAGGTCTTTGAGCGAGGCTTGCCGGTGCTGGATAAAGCTCGCCAGCTGGTTCCCGACGTCATGATTCTCGACGTTGGTTTGCCTGATATCAGCGGCTTTGAATTGTGCAGCCAGTTACTGGCGCTCCATCCGGCGTTACCTGTACTGTTCCTGACGGCCCGAAGTGAAGAGGTCGATCGCCTGCTTGGGCTGGAAATTGGCGCTGACGACTATGTGGCTAAACCGTTTTCACCCCGCGAAGTGTGCGCCAGGGTGCGCACCTTACTGCGTCGGGTGAAGAAGTTCTCGTCGCCGTCTCCCGTCATCCGTATTGGTCATTTTGAATTGAATGAACCCGCGGCGCAGATCAGCTGGTTTGACACGCCATTAACGCTGACGCGGTATGAGTTTTTATTGCTGAAGACGTTACTCAAGTCGCCAGGCCGCGTCTGGTCCCGCCAGCAACTGATGGATAGCGTGTGGGAAGATGCGCAGGACACCTACGATCGCACCGTTGATACCCACATTAAAACGTTGCATGCCAAGCTGCGTGCCATCAACCCCGATCTTTCACCGATTAATACTCATCGCGGCATGGGATATAGCCTGAGGGGCCTGTAATGCGTATCGGCATGCGGTTGCTGCTGGGCTATTTTTTACTGGTGGCGGTGGCGGCCTGGTTCGTACTGGCTATTTTTGTCAAAGAAGTTAAACCGGGCGTGCGAAGAGCAACGGAGGGGACGTTGATCGACACCGCAACGTTGCTGGCGGAGCTGGCGCGTCCCGATTTGCTCTCTGGGGACCCAACGCATGGGCAACTGGCGCAGGCGTTTAATCAGCTACAACATCGTCCGTTTCGCGCCAATATCGGTGGCATTAACAAAGTGCGCAATGAATATCATGTCTATATGACCGATTCGCAGGGTAAAGTATTGTACGATTCGGCAAATAAAGCCGTTGGGCAGGATTATTCGCGCTGGAATGACGTCTGGCTAACGTTGCATGGTCAGTATGGTGCGCGCAGCACGTTGCAAAATCCTGCCGATCCCGAAAGTTCGGTGATGTATGTTGCCGCGCCGATTATGGACGGCTCGCGGCTTATTGGCGTTTTGAGCGTAGGCAAACCGAACGCGGCGATGGCTCCGGTCATTAAGCGTAGCGAGCGGCGAATTTTATGGGCCAGCGCCATTTTGCTGGGGATTGCACTGGTGATTGGCGCAGGCATGGTTTGGTGGATCAACCGCTCCATTGCCCGGCTCACTCGCTATGCCGATTCCGTCACTGACAATAAGCCCGTTCCTCTTCCTGAACTCGGCAGTAGCGAGTTGCGTAAGCTTGCGCAGGCGCTGGAAAGTATGCGCGTGAAGCTGGAAGGGAAAAACTATATTGAGCAGTATGTTTATGCGTTAACCCATGAGCTAAAAAGCCCACTGGCGGCGATTCGTGGCGCGGCGGAAATTTTACGCGAAGGTCCGCCACCGGAAGTGGTGGCTCGTTTTACCGACAACATTCTGACGCAAAATGCGCGTATGCAGGCATTGGTAGAAACGTTACTACGCCAGGCAAGACTGGAGAATCGTCAGGAAGTCGTTCTGACTGTTGTTGATGTGGCGGCATTATTTCGCCGCGTCAGCGAAGCGCGCACCGTGCAGTTGGCAGAAAAAAACATCACTCTACATGTTATGCCCACTGAGGTTAATGTTGTTGCTGAACCGGCGTTACTGGAGCAGGCGCTGGGGAATTTACTGGATAACGCCATCGATTTTACCCCCGAGAGCGGTCGCATAACGCTAAGCGCCGAAGTGGATCAGGAACACGTCGCCCTTAAGGTGCTGGATACCGGTAGTGGTATTCCTGACTACGCGCTGTCACGTATTTTTGAACGCTTTTACTCTTTGCCGCGTGCAAATGGGCAAAAAAGCAGCGGTCTGGGGTTGGCGTTCGTCAGTGAGGTCGCCCGTTTGTTTAACGGCGAAGTCACGCTGCGCAACGTGCAGGAAGGTGGCGTGCTGGCCTCGCTTCGACTTCACCGTCACTTCACATAGCTTCAAATTCTTCCCACATAGCCTTCGTATCCTGCTGCCATTGCAAAGGAGAAGACTATGTTGAAATCCCCCCTGTTCTGGAAAATGACCACCTTGTTTGGTGCAGTATTGCTGTTGTTGATTCCGATAATGCTGATTCGGCAAGTGATTGTCGAACGTGCCGATTACCGTAGCGATGTGGAAGACGCGATTCGCCAAAGTACCAGCGGGCCGCAAAAACTCGTTGGGCCGCTTATCGCTATTCCTGTGACCGAGCTTTATACGGTGCAGGAAGAGGATAAAACCGTGGAGCGGAAACGAAGTTTTATCCATTTTTGGTTACCTGAGTCATTGATGGTTGATGGCAATCAAAACGTGGAAGAACGCAAGATAGGGATTTATACCGGTCAGGTCTGGCACAGTGATTTAACGCTAAAAGCCGATTTCGATGTTTCGCGTCTTAGCGAGCTCAACGCGCCAAATATCATCTTAGGCAAGCCCTTTATTGTGATTAGCGTCGGGGATGCGCGTGGTATTGGTGTGGTGAAAGCGCCTGAAGTTAACGGAACGGCACTGACCATTGAACCCGGTACCGGGTTAGAGCAAGGCGGGCAGGGCGTGCATATCCCTTTACCCGAAGGGGACTGGCGGAAGCAGAACCTGCAGCTGAATATGGCACTGAATTTAAGCGGTACCGGCGATCTTTCTGTGGTGCCTGCCGGGCGTAATAGCGAAATGACCTTAACCAGCAACTGGCCGCATCCCAGTTTTTTAGGTGATTTTCTACCAGCCAAACGGGAAGTTAGCGAGTCAGGTTTTCAGGCGCAATGGCAAAGCAGCTGGTTTGCTAATAATCTCGGTGAGCGTTTTGCTTCAGGCAATGATACCGGCTGGGAAAACTTCCCCGCGTTTAGCGTCGCAGTGACGACGCCAGCCGATCAATACCAATTAACGGACCGGGCGACTAAGTACGCCATTCTGCTGATTGCACTGACTTTTATGGCGTTCTTTGTTTTTGAAACGCTCACCGCGCAACGTTTACACCCAATGCAATATTTGCTGGTGGGGCTTTCATTGGTGATGTTTTATTTGCTCTTGCTGGCGCTTTCTGAACATATCGGTTTTACCGTGGCATGGATAATCGCCAGTCTGATTGGGGCGTTAATGAACGGTATTTATTTGCAGGCGGTATTGAAAGGCTGGCGCAACAGCATGTTGTTTACCCTCGCGCTGTTGTTGGGAACCAGTGTGCTGGTGGTGGCGCTGGCCGGCATGATGTTTGTGACTCGTAATATCGACTGGTATGCGTTTTCACTGCCGAAAATGAAAGCCAGTAAAGAAGTTACAATGGACGATCAATTACGTATCTGGAAATAAGGTTGAAAAATAAAAACGGCGCTAAAAAGCGCCGTTTTTTTTGACGGTGGTAAAGCCGATTAATCTTCCAGATCACCACAGAAGCGATAACCTTCACCGTGGATGGTGGCGATGATTTCCGGCGTATCCGGCGTAGATTCGAAATGTTTACGAATACGGCGGATCGTCACGTCTACAGTACGGTCGTGTGGTTTCAGCTCACGGCCGGTCATTTTCTTCAGCAGTTCAGCACGAGACTGAATTTTGCCTGGGTTTTCACAGAAGTGAAGCATGGCGCGGAACTCGCTGCGCGGCAGCTTGTACTGCTCGCCATCAGGGCCGATCAACGAACGGCTGTTGATGTCCAGTTCCCAACCATTGAACTTGTAGCTTTCAACGCTACGACGTTCTTCGCTGACAGTACCCAGATTCATGGTACGGGACAGCAGGTTGCGTGCACGAATCGTCAGTTCACGCGGGTTGAACGGTTTGGTGATGTAGTCATCTGCACCGATTTCGAGGCCGAGAATTTTATCGACTTCGTTGTCACGGCCAGTCAGGAACATCAACGCAACATTCGCCTGCTCGCGCAGTTCACGCGCTAACAGAAGACCGTTCTTACCCGGCAGATTGATATCCATGATCACCAGGTTGATGTCATATTCAGAGAGGATCTGATGCATTTCCGCGCCATCTGTCGCTTCGAAAACATCATAGCCTTCCGCTTCGAAAATACTTTTCAACGTGTTGCGTGTTACCAACTCGTCTTCAACGATAAGAATGTGCGGGGTCTGCATGTTTGCTACCTAAATTGCCAACTAAATCGAAACAGGAAGTACAAAAGTCCCTGACCTGCCTGATGCATGCTGCAAATTAACATGATCGGCGTAACATGACTAAAGTACGTAATTGCGTTCTTGATGCACTTTCCATCAACGTCAACAACATCATTAGCTTGGTCGTGGGTACTTTCCCTCAGGACCCGACAGTGTCAAAAACGGCTGTCATCCTAACCATTTTAACAGCAACATAACAGGCTAAGAGGGGCCGGACACCCAATAAAACTACGCTTCGTTGACATATATCAAGTTCAATTGTAGCACGTTAACAGTTTGATGAAATCATCGTATCTAAATGCTAGCTTTCGTCACATTATTTTAATAATCCAACTAGTTGCATCATACAACTAATAAACGTGGTGAATCCAATTGTCGAGATTTATTTTTTATAAAATTATCCTAAGTAAACAGAAGGATATGTAGCATTTTTTAACAATTCAACCGTTAGTACAGTCAGGAAATAGTTTAGCCTTTTTTAAGATAAGTAAAGGGCTTTTTCTGCGACTTACGTTAAGGATTTGTAAATTCGCACCGCGTAATAAGTTGACAGTGATCACCCTGTTCGCGGTCATTTGGTCAAGAAGAGTGGCAATATGCGTATAACGATTATTCTGGTCGCACCCGCCAGAGCAGAAAATATTGGGGCAGCGGCGCGGGCAATGAAAACGATGGGTTTTAGCGAACTGCGGATTGTCGATAGTCAGGCACATCTGGAGCCAGCCACTCGCTGGGTCGCACATGGATCTGGTGATATTATTGATAATATTAAAGTTTTCCCGACACTGGTTGAATCGTTACACGATGTCGATTTCACTGTCGCCACCACTGCGCGCAGTCGGGCGAAATATCATTACTACGCCACGCCAGTAGAACTGGTGCTGCTGTTAGAGGAAAAATCTTCATGGATGAGCCATGCCGCGCTGGTGTTTGGTCGCGAAGATTCCGGGCTGACTAACGAAGAGTTAGCGTTGGCTGACGTTCTTACTGGTGTGCCGATGGTGGCGGATTATCCTTCGCTCAATCTGGGGCAGGCGGTGATGGTCTATTGCTATCAATTAGCAACATTAATACAACAACCGACGAAAAGTGACACAACGGCAGACCAACATCAACTGCAAGCTTTACGCGAACGAGTCATGGCATTGCTGACGACTCTGGCAGTGGCAGATGACATAAAACTGGTCGACTGGTTACAACAACGCCTGGGGCTTTTAGAGCAACGAGACACGGCAATGTTGCACCGTTTGCTGCATGATATTGAAAAAAATATCACCAAATAAAAAACGCCTTAGTAAGTATTTTTCAGCTTTTCATTCTGACTGCAACGGGCAATATGTCTCTGTGTGGATTAAAAAAAGAGTGTCTGATAGCAGTTTCTGAACTGGTTACCTGCCGTGAGTAAATTAAAATTTTATTGACTTAGGTCACTAAATACTTTAACCAATATAGGCATAGCGCACAGACAGATAAAAATTACAGAGTACACAACATCCATGAAACGCATTAGCACCACCATTACCACCACCATCACCATTACCACAGGTAACGGTGCGGGCTGACGCGTACAGGAAACACAGAAAAAAGCCCGCACCTGACAGTGCGGGCTTTTTTTTCGACCAAAGGTAACGAGGTAACAACCATGCGAGTGTTGAAGTTCGGCGGTACATCAGTGGCAAATGCAGAACGTTTTCTGCGTGTTGCCGATATTCTGGAAAGCAATGCCAGGCAGGGGCAGGTGGCCACCGTCCTCTCTGCCCCCGCCAAAATCACCAACCACCTGGTGGCGATGATTGAAAAAACCATTAGCGGCCAGGATGCTTTACCCAATATCAGCGATGCCGAACGTATTTTTGCCGAACTTTTGACGGGACTCGCCGCCGCCCAGCCGGGGTTCCCGCTGGCGCAATTGAAAACTTTCGTCGATCAGGAATTTGCCCAAATAAAACATGTCCTGCATGGCATTAGTTTGTTGGGGCAGTGCCCGGATAGCATCAACGCTGCGCTGATTTGCCGTGGCGAGAAAATGTCGATCGCCATTATGGCCGGCGTGTTAGAAGCGCGTGGTCACAACGTTACCGTTATCGATCCGGTCGAAAAACTGCTGGCAGTGGGGCATTACCTCGAATCTACCGTCGATATTGCTGAGTCCACCCGCCGTATTGCGGCAAGCCGCATTCCGGCTGATCACATGGTGTTGATGGCAGGTTTCACCTCCGGTAATGAAAAAGGCGAACTGGTGGTACTTGGACGTAACGGTTCCGACTACTCCGCGGCGGTGCTGGCTGCCTGTTTACGCGCCGATTGTTGCGAGATTTGGACGGACGTTGACGGGGTCTATACCTGCGACCCGCGTCAGGTGCCCGATGCGAGGTTGTTGAAGTCGATGTCCTACCAGGAAGCGATGGAGCTTTCCTACTTCGGCGCTAAAGTTCTTCACCCCCGCACCATTACCCCCATCGCCCAGTTCCAGATCCCTTGCCTGATTAAAAATACCGGAAATCCTCAAGCACCAGGTACGCTCATTGGTGCCAGCCGTGATGAAGACGAATTACCGGTCAAAGGCATTTCCAATCTGAATAATATGGCAATGTTCAGCGTTTCTGGTCCGGGGATGAAAGGAATGGTCGGCATGGCGGCGCGCGTCTTTGCTGCAATGTCACGCGCCCGTATTTCCGTGGTGCTGATTACGCAATCATCTTCCGAATACAGTATCAGTTTCTGCGTTCCACAAAGCGACTGTGTGCGAGCTGAACGGGCAATGCAGGAAGAGTTCTACCTGGAACTGAAAGAAGGCTTACTGGAGCCGCTGGCGGTGACGGAACGGCTGGCCATTATCTCGGTGGTAGGTGATGGTATGCGCACCTTGCGTGGGATCTCGGCGAAATTCTTTGCCGCGCTGGCCCGCGCCAATATCAACATTGTCGCCATTGCTCAGGGATCTTCTGAACGCTCAATCTCTGTCGTGGTAAATAACGATGATGCGACCACTGGCGTGCGCGTTACTCATCAGATGCTGTTCAATACCGATCAGGTTATCGAAGTGTTTGTGATTGGCGTCGGTGGCGTTGGCGGTGCGCTGCTGGAGCAACTGAAGCGTCAACAAAGCTGGCTGAAGAATAAACATATCGACTTACGTGTCTGCGGTGTTGCCAACTCGAAGGCACTGCTCACCAATGTGCATGGCCTAAATCTGGAAAACTGGCAGGAAGAACTGGCGCAAGCCAAAGAGCCGTTTAATCTCGGGCGCTTAATTCGCCTCGTGGAAGAATATCATCTGCTGAACCCGGTCATTGTTGACTGCACCTCCAGCCAGGCAGTGGCGGATCAATATGCCGACTTCTTGCGCGAAGGTTTCCACGTTGTCACGCCGAACAAAAAGGCCAACACCTCGTCGATGGATTACTACCATCTGTTGCGTCATGCGGCGGAAAAATCGCGGCGTAAATTCCTCTATGACACCAACGTTGGGGCTGGATTACCGGTTATTGAGAACCTGCAAAATCTGCTCAATGCTGGTGATGAATTGATGAAGTTCTCCGGCATTCTTTCAGGTTCGCTTTCTTATATCTTCGGCAAGTTAGACGAAGGCATGAGTTTCTCCGAGGCGACTACTCTGGCGCGGGAAATGGGTTATACCGAACCGGATCCGCGAGATGATCTTTCTGGTATGGATGTAGCGCGTAAGCTATTGATTCTCGCTCGTGAAACGGGACGTGAACTGGAGCTGGCGGATATTGAAATTGAACCTGTGCTGCCCGCAGAGTTTAACGCTGAGGGTGATGTTGCCGCTTTTATGGCGAATCTGTCACAGCTCGACGATCTCTTTGCCGCGCGCGTGGCGAAGGCCCGTGATGAAGGAAAAGTTTTGCGCTATGTTGGCAATATTGATGAAGATGGTGCCTGCCGCGTGAAGATTGCCGAAGTGGATGGTAATGATCCGCTGTTCAAAGTGAAAAATGGCGAAAACGCCCTGGCCTTTTATAGCCACTATTATCAGCCGCTGCCGTTGGTGCTGCGCGGATATGGTGCGGGCAATGACGTTACAGCTGCCGGTGTCTTTGCCGATCTGCTACGTACCCTCTCATGGAAGTTAGGAGTCTGACATGGTTAAAGTTTATGCCCCGGCTTCCAGTGCCAATATGAGCGTCGGGTTTGATGTGCTCGGGGCGGCGGTGACACCTGTTGATGGTGCATTGCTCGGAGATGTAGTCACGGTTGAGGCGGCAGAGACATTCAGTCTCAACAACCTCGGACGCTTTGCCGATAAGCTGCCGTCAGAACCACGGGAAAATATCGTTTATCAGTGCTGGGAGCGTTTTTGCCAGGAGCTTGGCAAGCAAATTCCAGTGGCGATGACTCTGGAAAAGAATATGCCAATCGGTTCGGGCTTAGGCTCCAGCGCCTGTTCGGTGGTCGCGGCGCTGATGGCGATGAATGAACACTGTGGCAAGCCGCTTAATGACACTCGTTTGCTGGCTTTGATGGGCGAGCTGGAAGGACGAATCTCCGGCAGCATTCATTACGACAACGTGGCACCGTGTTTTCTTGGTGGTATGCAGTTGATGATCGAAGAAAACGACATCATCAGCCAGCAAGTGCCAGGGTTTGATGAGTGGCTGTGGGTGCTGGCGTATCCGGGGATTAAAGTCTCAACGGCAGAAGCCAGGGCTATTTTACCGGCGCAGTATCGCCGCCAGGATTGCATTGCGCACGGGCGACATCTGGCTGGCTTCATTCACGCCTGCTATTCCCGTCAGCCTGAGCTTGCCGCGAAGCTGATGAAAGATGTTATCGCTGAACCCTACCGTGAACGGTTACTGCCTGGCTTCCGGCAGGCGCGGCAGGCGGTTGCGGAAATCGGCGCGGTAGCGAGCGGTATCTCCGGCTCCGGCCCGACCTTGTTCGCTCTGTGTGACAAGCCGGATACCGCCCAGCGCGTTGCCGACTGGTTGGGTAAGAACTACCTGCAAAATCAGGAAGGTTTTGTTCATATTTGCCGGCTGGATACGGCGGGCGCACGAGTACTGGAAAACTAAATGAAACTCTACAATCTGAAAGATCACAATGAGCAGGTCAGCTTTGCGCAAGCCGTAACCCAGGGGTTGGGCAAAAATCAGGGGCTGTTTTTTCCGCACGACCTGCCGGAATTCAGCCTGACTGAAATTGATGAGATGCTGAAGCTGGATTTTGTCACCCGCAGTGCGAAGATCCTCTCGGCGTTTATTGGTGATGAAATCCCGCAGGAAATCCTGGAAGAGCGCGTGCGCGCGGCGTTTGCCTTCCCGGCTCCGGTCGCCAATGTTGAAAGCGATGTCGGTTGTCTGGAATTGTTCCACGGGCCAACGCTGGCATTTAAAGATTTCGGCGGTCGCTTTATGGCACAAATGCTGACCCATATTGCGGGCGATAAGCCAGTGACCATTCTGACCGCGACCTCCGGTGATACCGGAGCGGCAGTGGCTCATGCTTTCTACGGTTTACCGAATGTGAAAGTGGTTATCCTCTATCCACGAGGCAAAATCAGTCCACTGCAAGAAAAACTGTTCTGTACATTGGGCGGCAATATCGAAACTGTTGCCATCGACGGCGATTTCGATGCCTGTCAGGCGCTGGTGAAGCAGGCGTTTGATGATGAAGAGCTGAAAGTGGCGCTGGGGTTAAACTCAGCTAACTCGATTAACATCAGCCGTTTGCTGGCGCAGATTTGCTACTACTTTGAAGCAGTTGCGCAGCTGCCGCAGGAAGCGCGCAACCAGCTGGTTGTCTCGGTGCCAAGCGGAAACTTCGGCGATTTGACGGCGGGTCTGCTGGCGAAGTCACTCGGTCTGCCGGTGAAACGTTTTATTGCTGCGACCAACGTGAACGATACCGTGCCACGTTTCCTGCACGACGGTCAGTGGTCACCCAAAGCGACTCAGGCGACGTTATCCAACGCGATGGACGTGAGTCAGCCGAACAACTGGCCGCGTGTGGAAGAGTTGTTCCGCCGCAAAATCTGGCAACTGAAAGAGCTGGGTTATGCAGCCGTGGATGATGAAACCACGCAACAGACAATGCGTGAGTTAAAAGAACTGGGCTACACCTCGGAGCCGCACGCTGCCGTAGCGTATCGTGCGCTGCGTGACCAGTTGAATCCAGGCGAATATGGCTTGTTCCTCGGCACCGCGCATCCGGCGAAATTTAAAGAGAGCGTGGAAGCGATTCTCGGTGAAACGTTGGATCTGCCAAAAGAGCTGGCAGAACGTGCTGATTTACCCTTGCTTTCACATAATCTGCCCGCCGATTTTGCTGCGTTGCGTAAATTGATGATGAATCATCAGTAAAATCTATTCATTATCTCAATCAGGCCGGGTTTGCTTTTATGCATCCCGGCTTTTTTATGAAGAAATTATGGAGAAAAACGACAGGGAAAAAGGAGAAATTCTCAATAAATGCGGTAACTTAGAGATTAGGATTGCGGAGAATAACAACCGTCGTTCTCATCGCGTAATCTCCGGATATCGACCCATAACGGGCAATGATAAAAGGAGTAACCTGTGAAAAAGATGCAATCTATCGTACTCGCACTTTCCCTGGTTCTGGTCGCTCCCATGGCAGCACAGGCTGCGGAAATTACGTTAGTCCCGTCAGTAAAATTACAGATAGGCGATCGTGATAATCGTGGCTATTACTGGGATGGAGGTCACTGGCGCGACCACGGCTGGTGGAAACAACATTATGAATGGCGAGGCAATCGCTGGCACCCACACGGACCGCCGCCACCGCCGCGCCACCATAAGAAAGCTCCTCATGATCATCACGGCGGTCATGGTCTAGGCAAACATCACCGCTAAATGACAAATGCCGGGTAACAATCCGGCATTCAGCGCCTGATGCGACGCTGGCGCGTCTTATCAGGCCTACGTGAATTCTGCAATATATTGAATCTGCATGCTTTTGTAGGCCGGATAAGGCGTTCACGCCGCATCCGGCATTGACTGCAAACTTAACGCTGCTCGTAGCGTTTAAACACCAGTTCGCCATTGCTGGAGGAAGCTTCATCAAAGAAGTAACCTTCGCTATTAAAACCAGTCAGTTGCTCTGGTTTGGTCAGCCGATTTTCAATAATGAAACGACTCATCAGACCGCGTGCTTTCTTAGCGTAGAAGCTGATGATCTTAAATTTGCCGTTCTTCTCATCGAGGAACACCGGCTTGATAATCTCGGCATTCAATTTCTTCGGCTTCACCGATTTAAAATACTCATCTGACGCCAGATTAATCACCACATTATCGCCTTGTGCTGCGAGCGCCTCGTTCAGCTTGTTGGTGATGATATCTCCCCAGAATTGATACAGATCTTTCCCTCGGGCATTCTCAAGACGGATCCCCATTTCCAGACGATAAGGCTGCATTAAATCGAGCGGGCGCAGTACGCCATACAAGCCGGAAAGCATTCGCAAATGCTGTTGGGCAAAATCGAAATCGTCTTCGCTGAAGGTTTCAGCCTGCAAGCCGGTGTAGACATCACCTTTAAACGCCAGAATCGCCTGGCGGGCATTCGCCGGCGTGAAATCTGGCTGCCAGTCATGAAAGCGAGCGGCGTTGATACCCGCCAGTTTGTCGCTGATGCGCATCAGCGTGCTAATCTGCGGAGGCGTCAGTTTCCGCGCTTCATGGATCAACTGCTGGGAATTGTCTAACAGCTCCGGCAGCGTATAGCGCGTGGTGGTCAACGGGCCTTGGTAATCAAGCGTTTTCGCAGGTGAAATAAGAATCAGCATATCCAGTCCTTGCAGGAAATTTATGCCGACTTTAGCAAAAAAAGAGAATGAGTTGATCGATAGTTGTGATTACTCCTGCGAAACATCATCCCACGCGTCCGGAGAAAGCTGGCGACCGATATCCGGATAACGCAACGGATCAAACACCGGGCGCACGCCGAGTTTACGCTGGCGTAGATAATCACTGGCAATGGTATGAACCACAGGCGAGAGCAGTAAAATGGCGGTCAAATTGGTAATAGCCATGCAGGCCATTATGATATCTGCCAGTTGCCACATCAGCGGAAGGCTTAGCAAGGTGCCGCCGATGACCGTTGCGAAGGTGCAGATCCGCAAACACCAGATCGCTTTAGGGGTGTTCAGGCGTAAAAAGAAGAGATTGTTTTCGGCATAAATGTAGTTGGCAACGATGGAGCTGAAGGCAAACAGAATAACCACGAGGGTAACAAACTCAGCACCCCAGGAACCCATTAGCACCCGCATCGCCTTCTGGATAAGCTGAATACCTTCCAGCGGCATGTAGGTTGTGTCGTTACCCGCCAGTAATATCAGCATGGCGCTTGCCGTACAGATGACCAGGGTGTCGATAAAAATGCCAATCATCTGGACAATCCCTTGCGCTGCCGGATGCGGAGGCCAGGACGCCGCTGCCGCTGCCGCGTTTGGCGTCGAACCCATTCCCGCCTCATTGGAAAACATACTGCGCTGAAAACCGTTAGTAATCGCCTGGCTTAAGGTATATCCCGCCGCGCCGCCTGCCGCTTCCTGCCAGCCAAAAGCACTCTCAAAAATAGACCAAATGACGTGGGGAAGTTGCCCGATATTTATTACGCAAATCACCATGCTGGTCAGCACCCAGATTATCGCCATCAACGGGACAAACCCCTGCATGAGCCGGGCGACGCCATGAAGACCGCGAGTGATTGCCAGCAGAGCAAAGACAGCGAGAATAATGCCTGTCACCAGCGGGGGAAAATCAAAAGAAAAACTCAGGGCTCGGGCAACGGCGTTCGCCTGAACTCCGCTGAAAATTATGCCGTAGGCGATGAGCAAAAAGACGGCGAACAGAACGCCCATCCAACGCATCCCCAGCCCGCGCGCCATATACCATGCCGGTCCGCCACGAAACTGCCCATTGACGTCACGTTCTTTATAAAGTTGTGCAAGGGAACATTCGGCAAACGAGGTCGCCATGCCGATAAACGCGGCAACCCACATCCAAAAGACGGCTCTAGGTCCACCGGCGGTAATAGCCAGCGCAACGCCGGCCAGGTTGCCGCTACCCACGCGCGCCGCAAGACTGGTACACAATGACTGAAATGAGGTTAAACCGCCTGGCTGTGGATGAATGCTATTTTTAAGACTTTTGCCAAACTGGCGGATGTAGCGAAACTGCACAAATCCGGTGCGAAAAGTGAACCAACAACCTGCGCCGAAGAGCAGGTAAATCATTACCGATCCCCAAAGGACGCTGTTAATAAAGGAGAAAAAATCTGGCATGCATATCCCTCTTATTGCCGGTCGCGATGACTTTCCTGTGTAAACGTTACCAATTGTTTAAGAAGTATATACGCTACGAGGTACTTGATAACTTCTGCGTAGCATACATGAGGTTTTGTATAAAAATGGCGGGCGATATCAACGCAGTGTCAGAAATCCGAAACAGTCTCGCCTGGCGATAACCGTCTTGTCGGCGGTTGCGCTGACGTTGCGTCGTGATATCATCAGGGCAGACCGGTTACATCCCCCTAACAAGCTGTTTAAAGAGAAATACTATCATGACGGACAAATTGACCTCCCTTCGTCAGTACACCACCGTAGTGGCCGACACTGGGGACATCGCGGCAATGAAGCTGTATCAACCGCAGGATGCCACAACCAACCCTTCTCTCATTCTTAACGCAGCGCAGATTCCGGAATACCGTAAGTTGATTGATGATGCTGTCGCCTGGGCGAAACAGCAGAGCAACGATCGCGCGCAGCAGATCGTGGACGCGACCGACAAACTGGCAGTAAATATTGGTCTGGAAATCCTGAAACTGGTTCCGGGTCGTATCTCAACTGAAGTTGATGCGCGTCTTTCCTATGACACCGAAGCGTCAATTGCGAAAGCAAAACGCCTGATCAAACTCTACAACGATGCTGGTATTAGCAACGATCGTATTCTGATCAAACTGGCTTCTACCTGGCAGGGTATCCGTGCTGCAGAACAGCTGGAAAAAGAAGGCATCAACTGTAACCTGACCCTGCTGTTCTCCTTCGCTCAGGCTCGTGCTTGTGCGGAAGCAGGCGTGTTCCTGATCTCGCCATTTGTTGGCCGTATTCTTGACTGGTACAAAGCGAATACTGATAAGAAAGAGTACGCTCCGGCAGAAGATCCGGGCGTGGTTTCTGTATCTGAAATCTACCAGTACTACAAAGAGCACGGTTATGAAACCGTGGTTATGGGCGCAAGCTTCCGTAACATCGGCGAAATTCTGGAACTGGCAGGCTGCGACCGTCTTACCATCGCACCTACACTGCTGAAAGAGCTGGCTGAGAGCGAAGGGGCTATCGAACGTAAACTGTCTTACACCGGCGAAGTGAAAGCGCGTCCGGCGCGTATCACTGAGTCCGAGTTCCTGTGGCAGCACAACCAGGATCCAATGGCAGTAGATAAACTGGCGGAAGGTATCCGTAAGTTTGCTATTGACCAGGAAAAACTGGAAAAAATGATCGGCGATCTGCTGTAATCATTCTTAGCGTGACCGGGAAGTCGGTCACGCTACCTCTTCTGAAGCCTGTCTGTCACTCCCTTCGCAGTGTATCATTCTGTTTAACGAGACTGTTTAAACGGAAAAATCTTGATGAATACTTTACGTATTGGCTTAGTTTCCATCTCTGATCGCGCATCCAGCGGCGTTTATCAGGATAAAGGCATCCCTGCGCTGGAAGAATGGCTGACATCGGCGCTAACCACGCCGTTTGAACTGGAAACCCGCTTAATCCCCGATGAGCAGGCGATCATCGAGCAAACGTTGTGTGAGCTAGTGGATGAAATGAGTTGCCATCTGGTGCTCACCACGGGCGGAACTGGCCCGGCGCGTCGTGACGTAACGCCCGATGCGACGCTGGCAGTAGCGGACCGCGAGATGCCTGGCTTTGGTGAACAGATGCGCCAGATAAGCCTGCATTTTGTACCAACTGCGATCCTTTCGCGTCAGGTTGGTGTGATTCGCAAACAGGCGCTGATCCTTAACTTACCCGGTCAGCCGAAGTCTATTAAAGAGACGCTGGAAGGTGTGAAGGACGCTGCGGGTAACGTTGTGGTACACGGTATTTTTGCCAGCGTACCGTACTGCATTCAGTTGCTGGAAGGGCCATACGTTGAAACGGCACCAGAAGTGGTTGCTGCATTCAGACCGAAGAGTGCAAGACGCGACGTTAGCGAATAAAAAAATCCCCCCGAGCGGGGGGATCTCAAAACAATTAGTGGGATTCACCAATCGGCAGAACGGTGCGACCAAACTGCTCGTTCAGTACTTCACCCATCGCCAGATAGATTGCACTGGCACCACAGATCAGACCAATCCAGCCGGCAAAGTGGATGATTGCGGCGTTACCGGCAATGTTACCGATCGCCAGCAGGGCAAACAGCACAGTCAGGCTAAAGAAAACGAATTGCAGAACGCGTGCGCCTTTCAGCGTGCCGAAGAACATAAACAGCGTAAATACGCCCCACAGACCCAGGTAGACACCAAGGAACTGTGCATTTGGCGCATCGGTCAGACCCAGTTTCGGCATCAGCAGAATCGCAACCAGCGTCAGCCAGAAAGAACCGTAAGAGGTGAATGCGGTTAAACCGAAAGTGTTGCCTTTTTTGTACTCCAGCAGACCAGCAAAAATTTGCGCGATGCCGCTGTAGAAAATGCCCATGGCAAGAATAATACCGTCCAGAGCGAAATAACCCACGTTGTGCAGGTTAAGCAGAATGGTGGTCATGCCGAAGCCCATCAGGCCCAGCGGTGCCGGATTAGCCAACTTAGTGTTGCCCATAATTCCTCAAAAATCATCATCGAATGAATGGTGAAATAATTTCCCTGAATAACTGTAGTGTTTTCAGGGCGCGGCATAATAATCAGCCAGTGGGGCAGTGTCTACGATCTTTTGAGGGGAAAATGAAAATTTTCCCCGGTTTCCGGTATCAGACCTGAGTGGCGCTAACCATCCGGCGCAGGCAGGGGATTTGCAGTACGGCTGGAATCGTCACGCGATAGGCGCTGCCGCTGACCGCTTTAACCCCATTTAGTGCCGCACCTACAGGGCCTCCCAGCCCCGCGCCGCGCAGCAAACCATGCCCAAGTACGCTCATTGCTGCGTGGGTGCGTAAAATGCGGGTCAGTTGGCTGGAAAGCAAATGCGACACGCCTTTTGCCAATAATTTGTCTTTCATCAGCAGCGGCAGCAGCTCTTCCAGCTCATTCACCCTCGCATCGAACGCGTGCAGAAACTCCTGCTTATGTTCCTCGTCCATTTTCTTCCAGGTATTACGCAGAAATTGTTCCAGTAACTGTTGCTCAATTTCAAACGTAGACATCTCTTTGTCGGCTTTCAGCTTCAATCGTTTTGAAACATCGAGCAAAATGGCCCGATACAATTTACCGTGTCCGCGCAGTTTGTTGGCGATACTATCGCCACCAAAATGCTGTAATTCTCCAGCAATCAGCTGCCAGTTGCGGCGATGTTGCTCGGGATGCCCTTCCATCGATTTAAACAGTTCGTTGCGCATCAGTACGCTGGAGAGGCGAGTTTTGCCTTTTTCATTATGGGTGAGCAATCGGGCGAAATTTGCCAACTGTTCCTCACTACAATGCTGAAGAAAATCCAGATCTGAATCATTCAGGTAATTAACATTCATTTTTTGTGGCTTCTATATTCTGGCGTTAGTCGTCGCCGATAATTTTCAGCGTGGCCATATCCGATGAGTTCACCGTATGACCGGAAAAGGTGATTTTTGAGACGCAGCGTTTATTGTCGTTATCACTGTTAATGTTGATCCAGTCAGTGGTTTGCCCTTCTTTTATTTCTGAAGGAATATTCAGACTCTGACTGGCGCTACGGGTGGCTGGTAATGACTCCAACTTACTGATAGTGTTTTATGTTCAGATAATGCCCGATGACCTTGTCATGCAGCTCCACCGATTTTGAGAACGACAGTGACTTCCGTCCCAGCCTTGCCAGATGTTGTCTCAGATTCAGATTATGTCGCTCA